>NZ_FNWP01000042.1:0-26642 GCF_900108435.1 Methylobacterium sp. 275MFSha3.1
CGACCATGTCGACCTTGTTGAGGAACACCACCAGCGCCGGGACGCCGACCTGGCGGGCCAGCAGGATGTGCTCGCGGGTCTGCGGCATCGGGCCGTCGGCCGCCGACACCACCAGGATCGCGCCGTCCATCTGCGCCGCGCCCGTGATCATGTTCTTCACGTAGTCGGCGTGGCCGGGGCAGTCCACGTGCGCGTAGTGACGGTTCTGCGTCTCGTACTCCACGTGCGCCGTCGAGATCGTGATCCCGCGCGCCTTCTCCTCAGGTGCCTTGTCGATCTGGTCGTAGGCCGTGAACGTCGCCCCGCCCGTCTCGGCCAGGACCTTCGTGATCGCCGCCGTCAGAGACGTCTTGCCGTGATCGACGTGGCCGATCGTGCCAATGTTGCAGTGCGGCTTGGTGCGGGAGAACTTTTCCTTGCCCATCAGAGCCTCCTAGATTCGAATTCGCGTTGCGGAAGAAGAGATGCTTAGGCGTACTTGGCGATGACCTTGTCGGCCTCGCCGCGCGGCACCTCTTCGTAGTGATCGAACTGCATCGTGAAGTTGGCGCGGCCCTGCGAGAAGGAGCGCAGCTGGTTCACGTAGCCGAACATGTTGGCCAGCGGCACCATCGCGTTGATGACGTTGGCGTTGCCGCGCATGTCCTGGCCCTGGATCTGGCCGCGGCGGGCGTTCAGGTCGCCGATGACCGAGCCGGTGTACTCTTCCGGCGAGACAACCTCGACCTTCATCACCGGCTCGAGCAGGACCGAGCCGCCCTTCTGCAGCGCCTCGCGGAAGGCGGCGCGGGAGGCGATCTCGAAGGCGAGTGCCGAGGAGTCGACGTCGTGGTAGGCGCCGTCGACCAGCTCGACCTTGACGTCGACCACCGGGAAGCCGGCGAGGACGCCCGCGCCGAGGACCGAGTTGAGGCCCTTCTCGACGCCCGGGATGTACTCCTTGGGCACCGCGCCGCCGACGATCTTCGACTCGAACGCGAATCCGGCGCCCGGCTCGTTCGGCTCGACGACGAACTTCACGCGGGCGAACTGGCCAGTACCGCCGGTCTGCTTCTTGTGCGTGTAGTCGATCTCCTGACGGCGCGTCAGCTTCTCGCGGTAGGCGACCTGCGGCTGGCCGATATTCGCGTCGACCTTGTAGGTGCGGCGCAGGATGTCGACCTTGATGTCCAGGTGGAGCTCGCCCATCCCCTTGAGGATGGTCTGGCCAGATTCCTGGTCGGTGGAGACGCGGAAGGATGGGTCCTCGGCGGCGAGCTTCGAGAGCGCGATGCCGAGCTTCTCCTGGTCGGCCTTCGACTTCGGCTCGACGGCGATCTCGATGACGGGCTCGGGGAACTCCATCTTCTCGAGGATCACGGCCTTCTGCGGGTCGCAGAGGGTGTCGCCCGTGCGGGTGTCCTTGAGGCCGGCCAGCGCGACGATGTCGCCCGCGAAGGCCTCCTTGATGTCCTCACGGTTGTTGGCGTGCATCAGGAGCATGCGGCCGACGCGCTCCTTCTTGTCGCGCGACGAGTTCAGCACGTTGGCGCCGGTCTCGACCTTGCCCGAGTACACGCGGCAGAAGGTGATCGTGCCGACGTGGGGATCGTCCATGATCTTGAAGGCGAGCATGGAGAAGGGATCCGCATCCGACGGGTGACGGACGGTCTCTTCCTCGGTCTTGAAGTCGATGCCCTTGATCTCGCCGCGATCGGCCGGGGAGGGCAGGTAGTCCACGACGGCGTCGAGGAGCGGCTGCACGCCCTTGTTCTTGAACGCCGAGCCGCAGAGCACCGGGTGGAAGGCGCGCAGCTGGACGGCCTTGCGCACCAGGACGCGCATGGTGGCCTCGTCGGGCTCGTTGCCGTCGAGGTAGGCGGCCATGGCGTCGTCGTCGAGCTCGACGCAGGCCTCGACCAGCTTGGTGCGGTACTCGACGGCCTGGTCCTTGAGGTCGGCCGGGATCTCGGTCTCGTCGAAGTTGGCGCCCAGCGCCTCACCCGACCAGACGATCGCCTTCATCTTGATGAGGTCGATCACGCCCTGGAAGCTCGACTCGGCGCCGATCGGCAGCTGCAGGCAGACGGGCTTGCCGGCGACGCGGTCGATGATGTCGGCGACGCACTTGAAGAAGTCGGCGCCGATCTTGTCCATCTTGTTGACGAACACGACGCGCGGCACGTCGTACTTGTCGGCCTGACGCCACACGGTCTCGGTCTGCGGCTCGACACCCTGGTTGCCGTCGAGCACGCACACGGCGCCGTCGAGCACGCGGAGCGAGCGCTCCACCTCGATGGTGAAGTCGACGTGGCCGGGGGTGTCGATGATGTTCAGGCGCTTGTCGCGCCAGAAGCAGGTCGTCGCAGCCGAGGTGATCGTGATGCCACGCTCCTGCTCCTGCGCCATCCAGTCCATGGTGGCGGCGCCCTCATGGACCTCGCCGATCTTGTGGGACTTTCCGGTGTAGTAGAGGATCCGCTCGGTCGTCGTGGTCTTGCCGGCATCGATGTGGGCCATGATGCCGAAGTTGCGGTAGTCCTCGATCGCGTGCGTGCGGGGCATCGAATTGCTCCTGAGAGACGGCGGAACCGCTTACCAGCGGTAGTGCGAGAAGGCGCGGTTGGCTTCCGCCATCCGGTGCGTGTCTTCCCGCTTCTTGACGGCGTTGCCGCGGTTGTTCGCGGCGTCGAGCAGTTCGGCCGAGAGGCGCTCGACCATGGTACGGTCGTTGCGCGAGCGCGCGGCCTGGATCAGCCAGCGGATCGCGAGGGCCTGACGGCGCTCGGTGCGGACCTCGACGGGGACCTGGTAGGTCGCGCCGCCGACGCGGCGGGAGCGGACCTCGATCATCGGGGCGACGTTGTCGAGCGCGGCGCGGAACACCTCGATCGGGTTGGCGCGGGCGCGGTTCTCGACGATGTCGAAGGCACCGTAGACGATCCGCTCGGCGGTCGACTTCTTGCCCTCGTACATGATGGAGTTCATGAACTTCGTCAGCACCACGTCCCCGTACTTCGGGTCCGGGATGATCTCACGCTTCTCGGCAGAGTGACGACGGGACATCTTCAGAGACTCTCGAACGAAAAGATCTTAAGCGCCCCGCGCAGGCCGCCTCAGCCCTGAGGCCGGCGACATCCTTGCGAGGCCGTGGAAACGCGCACCGGCGCCCGGGAAATATCCGGGCGTCCGACTTACTTCGGGCGCTTGGCGCCGTACTTCGACCGGCGCTGCTTGCGGTTCTTCACGCCCTGCGTGTCGAGCACGCCGCGCAGGATGTGGTAGCGCACACCCGGAAGATCCTTCACGCGGCCGCCGCGGATCATCACCACGGAGTGCTCCTGAAGGTTGTGACCCTCGCCCGGGATGTAGCCGATCACCTCGAAACCGTTGGTGAGGCGCACCTTGGCGACCTTCCGGAGCGCCGAGTTCGGCTTCTTCGGGGTCGTCGTGTAAACGCGGGTGCAGACGCCGCGCTTCTGCGGGCAAGCGTCGAGCGCCGGAACCTTGTTGCGGCTCCGCTGGATCTTCCGCGGCTGGGCGATCAGCTGGTTGATCGTCGGCATCCTGTGCCCTCTTCCTCGGTCACCTAGTCCGAACTGCGCAGGGCAGTCCGCAAAACGAATATGCGCCGGAGGGCCTGTCACGGACCCTCGGCGCGGTGTGGGCAGAGGAGCACGCCCGAAACGAACGCGCTCGTACCTACGGATCTGACTTACAGCGTCAGGCGATTTGAACCCTCGGAGCGCTCGGGGCGATGGCGGCGGCTTCCGGGGTTGCGCCCAAGGGCCGTCGGCAGCCGATGGCCGTCCGAAGTGGCGCGCTTCTAGACGCCGTTGCGCCGCAGGTCAATGCGGTCACGGCAGAAAACTGCACCGCGGCGGAGGTTAAGGATCGGTCAAGGGCGCGCAGGGCGCCCGCGATCGGCGAGCCTTCGCGACGACGGAGCCGAGGGACCGCTATCGCGCACGGCGCCTCGTCCCGTCAACGGAAGCCGGGGCAGGCCGGTCAAGTCGTGGCGGGACGTCGGCGCAGCCTCGGGCCCTGTCCGGGCGCGGCAGGAAAATCTGCCCCGCAGCCGCCAGATCTTTCGGCGAGCGGCGCCCATCCGCGACGAAAAAATAGAATCTTTCTCCGTTGATTTTCGCGTTCTATAAAGATGAAATGTGCTGGCGGCCGAGATAAAACCTGCTGGAATCCTCTGATTTTGCGTCAGGAGAGAAGACCAGATCGATTTATACGTCAATTCAGAAGTCCGGCGCGATTCAGACTGTAATATTCGCGATATTTGATCATCGCTCTGCCTGTACCGGCCCCGAACCATCCGACGGAGTCACGCATGCGCCGCCTCTTCGTCCTCGTTCTCGCGACCCTCCTGTCGGTCGGCCCCGCAACGGCCGACCGTCTGGACGACATCAGAAAGGCCGGCGTTCTCCGGGTAGCCGCCTTCGACAGCAACCCGCCGTTCGGCTTCGTCGATCCCGCGACGAAACGGATCGCCGGCCTCGACGTCGACTACGCGCAGGCCATCGCCGACGCGCTCGGCGTCAAGCTGGAGATCCGGCCCACCAACCCGGCGAATCGTATCCCGCTGCTGACCTCCGGCAAGGTCGATCTGATTCTGGCGAACTTCACCATCACGGACGAGCGGGCCAGGCAGCTCGATTTCAGCATCCCGTACTTCGCCTCCGGCCAGCAGTTCCTGGCCAAGAAGGGCACCCTGTCGTCGCCGGAGCAGCTCAATGGGCTTCGAATCGGTGCAGACAAGGGCACCACCAACGAGATCGTCCTGCGCCGCGACTTCCCGAAGGCGGTCGTGGTCGCCTTCGACGACACGCCCTTCGCGTTCACGGCCCTGCGCAACGGCAATGTCCAGGCGATCACGCAGGACGGCCCGAAGCTGGTCGGGCTGCTCGCGAAGGTGCCGGACCGGCAGAACTACGAGATCCCCGCCTTCAGCATCTCCAACGACTATATCGGCGTCGGCATCCCGAAGGATGAGGCGCGGCTCCGGGACCGCGTGAACGAGACCCTGCGCGGCCTGGAGTCGAGCGGCAGGGCGGCGGCGATCTATGATCGCTGGTTCGGGCCCGCGACCGAGCAGCCGCTGCCGCGCCTGTTCCGGATCGGGGACCGTCCCTGACCGGGGCGGCACGACGACGATGGCCGCGCTGTTCGGCGATCCACTCGCGCCGCGCTACCTCGTCTGGCTGCTGCAAGGCTTCGGGACGACCCTGACCTTGTCGGCAGCCACCTGCCTTGCCGGCACGGTGCTGGGCCTCGCGGCGTGCGGGCTGCGCGAGGCGGGCGGGCGCGCCGGGCGCGGCGCCGTGGCCGTCTCCGTCGGCATCGTCCGCAACACGCCGCTGCTGGTGCAACTCTTCGTCTGGTACTTCGCGGTGGCCGCCGCCCTGCCGCAGGGCGTGACGGCCTGGCTCAACGCGCTGCACGTCCTGGACCTGGGATTCGGGATCCTGCGCTGGCCCGCTTACGAGAGCCTCGCCGGGTTCTGCGGGCTCACGCTCTACGCGGGCGCCTACATCGCCGAGGAACTCCGCGCCGGCATCAGGGCCGTCCAGCCCGCTCAGCGGGCGGCGGCCCTGGCCCTCGGCCTCACGCCCGTCCAGGCGTTCCGCCACATCGTCCTGCCCCAGGCCCTGCGCGTCGCCTGGCTGCCGATCGTCGGCCAATACCTCAACACGCTTAAGAACACGTCGCTGACCATGACGATCGGCCTCGCGGAGCTGTCCTACGCGTCCCGGCAGGTGGAGACCGAGACCTTCCAGACCTTCCAGGCCTTCGGCATCGCGACGCTGCTCTACGTCGGCGCGGCCGCCGCGGCGGAGACGACCGGGCAGATGCTCGACCGCCGCGCCCGTCGACCGGGCCGGCACCGATGAATCCGTCGGTCATCATCGACAATCTCGGCTACCTGATGGTCGGGGCCTGGCCCGACGGGCCGGTCGGCGGGCTGGCCCTGACGCTGATCCTCTCCGGCCTGTCCGGTCTGGCCTCGGCCGCGCTCGGGCTCGTCCTCGGCATCGCCCTGGCCGTGAGCGCGGGCGCGGCCCGGGCAGCGCTCACCGCCGGGCTCGGCTTCCTCCGCGCCGTGCCGGTCGTGATGCTGATCTTCTGGACCTACTTCCTGCTGCCGATCCTGATCGGCGTGTCGATCCCCGAGATCGGCACGGTCGCGGTGGCGCTGTCGCTCGTCGGAGGCGCCTACCTGTCCCACGGGGTGGCGGCGGGCATCGCGAGCGTCGGCCGTGGTCAGTGGGAGGCCGGCCTCGCGCTCGGCCTCGACCCCTGGCGCACCCTGCGCTTCGTCGTCCTCCCGCAGGCGCTGCGGGCCATGGCACCGTCCTTCGTCAACCAGTGGACCACGCTCATCAAGGACACGTCGCTCGCCTACGTGATCGGCGTGCCCGAACTCGCCTTCGTGGCGGCGCAGGTGAACAACCGCGCGATGGTCTACCCGGCCGAGATCTTCCTCTTCGTCGGTGCCGTGTACGGCATCCTCTGCGCCGGTCTCGACGGGCTGGCCGCCCGGCTGACGAATACCGGCAAGGTCGCGGCACATCGCACCCCGTGACGGAGCGGCCGGCCGACGCGCCCGAGCCGGCTCGCGGGACACGACCGATCTACCGGGGCACACGTGCAAGGCGTACCGGATCGGGGCAGGTGCGCGCTGGCACGGTCTACGGAGAATTAAAGCGATCCATCGAATTGTCGCGCACATCGGGCGGCCAACTCGCCGCCGCAGGTTCGCGTCGAGGGTGTTGCGTATGGGTTGCGTCGCGGTCAGCAACGTCGTTCCGTTCCGGCGGCCGATTCCCGCCCAGGCCCCCGGCGAGCGGGAGGCGCGCAACCGTCGCCGCAGCGAGCAGCGCTCCCTCCTGGACGCTGTCTACGCGACTGGCAGCATGGTCGTCGCCGCGGAGGATCGCGGCCTCAAGCTCACCGCCTCGCGGCTGCAGGTCTACGGCTTCCTGGCGATCGAAGAGGTCGGCGAAGACGGCCTGATGCGGCGGCTTCGCCCGTCCGAGGCGATTCGCGCCCGGTCGGAGCGGCCCTGGCGCCTGTCGAGGCCCGCGAGCGGAGCCTCGGTCACCATCCCGAGCCTCGACGGATTCCTGTTCGAGACGGCCGGCCAACCGATCTGATCGACCCCGAACGCTGCACGTCAACCGACCGGCGCGCCGAGAGGCGCGCCGGTCGTCGCACGTTCAGGGCTCGCGTTCCGCGGCCGGATGGGCGGGCACCGCAGCGATCGAGCCGCGCGGCGCCGCGGACCAGCCCCGAAGCCGGATCAGCCTCCCTATGCGGCGGCGACGATTTCCCGCCGCTCCGCTTGCCATCACCCGCGGCCCGTAGTATGCGCCCGGCCTTCGCGACATTTCCGATGGGTGCTAGCACCCCGTGAACGCGGTGACCGCGCCGGTGTCTGACGACACCGCCAGCGCGGTCGAACACATGAGCCGGGGACGTCAGGTCCCCATCAGGCGTCGTCCGCCGGGCAATACCGTCCGTGTGCGGAAACCCGCCTGAAACAAGGAGTCACGCACGTGATCCAGATGCAGACGAATCTGGACGTCGCCGACAACTCGGGTGCACGCCGTGTGATGTGCATCAAGGTTCTCGGCGGGTCGAAGCGCAAATATGCCGGCGTCGGCGACGTGATCGTCGTCTCCGTCAAGGAGGCGATCCCGCGCGGTCGCGTCAAGAAGGGCGACGTCATGAAGGCGGTCGTCGTCCGCACGGCGAAGGACGTGAAGCGCGCCGACGGTTCGGTGATCCGCTTCGACAAGAACGCCGCGGTCCTGATCAACAATCAGAAGGAGCCGATCGGCACCCGTATCTTCGGACCGGTGCCGCGCGAGCTCCGCGCCCGCAACCACATGAAGATCATCTCCCTGGCTCCGGAGGTGCTGTAATGGCCGCCAAGATCAAGAAGGGCGACAAGGTCGTCGTGCTCACCGGCCGTGATTCGGGCCGGTCGGGCGAGGTGATCCAGGTTTTGCCGAAGGAAGGCCGGGCCTTCGTGCGCGGCATCAACCTGGTGAAGAAGCACCAGAAGCAGACCCAGAACCAGGAAGGCGGCATCATCTCCAAGGAGGCCGCCATCCAGCTCTCGAACATCGCGGTCGCGGATGCCAACGGCAAGCCGACCCGCGTGGGTTTCCGCATCCTCGAAGACGGGCGCAAGGTCCGGTTCGCCAAGACCACGGGGGATCAGATCGATGGCTGAGGCCGACAAGAACGCCTACACCCCGCGCCTGCGCAAGCACTACGACGAGGTGGTTCGCCAGAAGCTGATCGAAGAGTTCGGCTACAAGAACCCCATGGAAGTGCCGCAGATCACGAAGATCGTGATCAACATGGGCGTCGGCGAGTCCACCGCGGACTCGAAGAAGGCCTCGGTGGCGGCGGGCGACCTCGCCCTGATCGCCGGCCAGAAGCCGGTCATCACCAAGGCCCGCAAGGCCATCGCGACCTTCAAGGTCCGCGAGGGCATGCCGATCGGCTGCAAGGTGACCCTGCGCAAGCAGCGCATGTACGAGTTCATGGACCGGCTGATCACCATCGCGCTGCCGCGCGTGCGTGACTTCCGCGGCCTGAACCCGCGCTCGTTCGACGGCCGCGGCAACTACGCCCTGGGTCTCAAGGAGCACCTCGTGTTCCCGGAGATCTCCTACGACAAGGCCGAGCAGATGTGGGGCATGGACATCGTCGTGGCGACCACCGCCAAGACCGATGCCGAGGCCAAGGCGCTGCTCGCCGCCTTCAAGTTCCCGTTCCGGCAGTGAGGCCCTCGGGTCTCAGACGCGGACACCGGAGATAGACGACATGTCGAAGAAAAGCTCAGTCGAGAAGAATGAGGCCCGCAAGGCGCTGGTGAAGCGCTTCGCGGCCAAGCGGAAGGCGCTCCTCGAGATCGCCAACAACGACGCCCTCGAGATGGAGGAGCGCTTCGAGGCGCGCCTCAAGCTCGCGGAACTGCCGCGCAACTCGTCGGCCACGCGCATCCGCAACCGTTGCGGCATGACCGGCCGTCCGCGCGCCTACTACCGCAAGATGGGCATCTCGCGCGTGGCGCTGCGCGAGCTTGGCAACCGGGGCCTGATCCCCGGCCTGGTCAAGTCGAGCTGGTAAGGAGGTCCCCATGGTCAACGATCCCGTGGGCGACATGCTCACCCGCATCCGCAACGGCCAGCTGCGCCGTCGCAACGTCGTCCAGACGCCCGGCTCGCGCCTGCGCGCCAGCGTCCTCGACGTCCTGAAGTCCGAGGGCTACATCCGCGACTACGCGGCGACCGACCTCGGCAACGGCCGCACCGAGTTCGCCATCGAGCTCAAGTACTACGACGGGCGCCCCGTGATCCGCGAGATCAAGCGCGTCTCGAAGCCGGGCCGCCGGGTCTACTCGTCGGTCGGCGAGCTGCCGCACGTGGCCGACGGCCTCGGCGTCACCATCGTCTCCACCCCGCAGGGCGTCATGGCCGACCACGAGGCGCGCGAGCGCAACGTCGGCGGTGAAGTGCTCTGCACCGTGTTCTGATCGGGACGGAGGAGGTTATCCCATGTCTCGCGTAGGCAAGAAGCCGGTCCCCGTACCGGCCGGCGTTACCGCCACGGTCACCGGTCAGACGGTGAAGATGAAGGGTTCGAAGGGCGAGCTGTCGTTCGTCGTTCCGTCGCTCGTCAACGTGGCGATGAAGGACGGCGCCATCGAGGTGCAGCCCGTCAACCAGTCCAAGCCGGCGCGCTCCCTGTGGGGCACGTCGCGGGCGCAGATCGCCAACATCGCCGAGGGTGTGTCGAAGGGCTTCGAGAAGAAGCTCGAGATCACCGGCGTCGGCTATCGCGCCGCGATGGCTGGCAAGGCGCTCAAGCTGTCGCTCGGCTACAGCCACGACATCGAGTACGCGATCCCGGCCGGGATCACGATCGTTACCCCGAAGCCCACCGAGATCACGATCTCCGGGATCAACCGCCAGCAGGTCGGTCAGGTCGCCGCCGAGATCCGCGACTACCGCGGACCCGAGCCCTACAAGGGCAAGGGCGTGAAGTACGCGGGCGAGTTCATCTTCCGCAAGGAAGGCAAGAAGAAGTAAGGAGGGCATCATGTCTCGCAAGCTCGAAGCCCTCGATCGCCGCAAGGCGCGCGTCCGCCGCGCGCTGCGGGCGGCCGCCAACGGCCGTCCGCGGCTCTCGGTGTTCCGCTCGTCGAAGCAGATCTACGTGCAGGTCATCGACGACGTCGCCGGCAAGACGCTGGCCTCGGCCTCGTCGATCGACAAGGCGCTCAAGGGCGAACTGAAGACCGGCGCCGATGTCGCCGCCGCCAAGGCGGTGGGCAAGCTCGTCGCCGAGCGCGCCAAGGCGGCGGGCGTCACGAAGGTAATCTTCGACCGCTCCGGCTACATCTACCACGGCCGCGTCGCCGCCGTGGCCGAAGCCGCCCGCGAGGGTGGCCTGGAGTTCTAAGTCACGACGGCGGGCCGGGCGGATCCTCTTCGCCCGGCATATCCGAAACCCGATCGAGCGAGCGGCCCCGCCGGCCGCGTCAGTGAGATGGACAGGTAGACAACATGGCACGTGAACGTGAAGGCGGGGGCCGCGGCCGCCGCGAGGATCGCGAGGAGCGCGACAGCGAGTTCGTGGACAAGCTCGTCCACATCAACCGCGTCGCCAAGGTGGTCAAGGGCGGCCGTCGCTTCGGCTTCGCCGCCCTCGTCGTCGTCGGCGACCAGAAGGGCCGCGTCGGCTTCGGCCACGGCAAGGCCCGCGAGGTGCCGGAGGCCATCCGCAAGGCGACCGAGGCCGCCAAGCGCGGTCTGATCCGCGTCTCCCTCCGCGAGGGCCGGACCCTGCACCACGACGTCAACGGCCGCCACGGCGCCGGCAAGGTGATTCTCCGCGCGGCCCCGCAGGGCACCGGCATCATCGCCGGCGGCCCGATGCGCGCCGTGTTCGAGACGCTCGGCATGCAGGACGTCGTCGCCAAGTCGCTGGGTTCGTCGAACCCCTACAACCTCGTGCGCGCCACCTTCGAGGCGCTCAAGAACGAGGACAGCCCGCGCTCCGTGGCGGCCCGCCGCGGCATCAAGGTGTCGACGCTGCAGTCGCGTCGCCGCGATGCCGATCCGGCCGACCAGTCCGAAGCCGCGGTCGCGTAAGGGAGGGTCCGATGGCACAGAAGACCGTCCGCATCGAGCAGATCGGCTCGCCGATCCGCCGCGAGGCCAGCCAGCGCCAGACGCTGATCGGCCTCAAGCTCAACAAGCTCCACCGCGTGGCCGAGCTGGAGGACACCCCCTCCGTGCGCGGCATGATCCGCAAGGTTGCGCACCTCGTGCGCGTCCACGGCGACGTGGCGTGAGGAGGTCCCGATGAAGCTCAACCAGATCAGCGACAATCCCGGCGCCACCAAGGACCGGATGCGCGTGGGCCGGGGCATCGGCTCCGGCAAGGGCAAGACCGCGGGCCGCGGCGTGAAGGGTCAGAAGGCCCGGACCGGCGTGTCCATCAAGGGCTTCGAGGGCGGTCAGATGCCGCTGCATCGTCGCCTGCCGAAGCGCGGCTTCAACAACCTCTACGCCCAGGACCTGAACGAGGTAAACCTCGGCCGGATCCAGGAGGCCGTCGACGCGGGCAAGCTCGACAAGGCCGCCACCGTGACGGTGGAGAGCCTAGTCGCCGCCGGCATCATCGCCCGTCCCCGCGACGGCGTGAAGCTGCTCGGCGTCGGCGAGCTGACCGCGAAGCTCAGCTTCGAGGTCACTCGCGCCTCCAAGTCCGCCGTCGAGGCGGTCGAGAAGGCCGGCGGCTCGGTCAGCACCGTCTACGCCCAGGGTGCCTCCACCCGCGGCGGCAGCGAGGCGGCCACGGCCTGACGGGAGCGTCTCCGGAACCCGTTGCACGGGCTCCGCGCACCCTTTAAGCCGATCCTTCGAGCGGCGGCCCTGCGACCACGCGGGCCGCCGTTTTTCGTTTCATCCGGGCACCCTTCGCCCGGCGACATGTCCAGGACGCGACGCTTATGGCCTCAGCCGCCGAGCAGCTTGCCGCCAACCTCAACTTCGGTGCGATTGCCAAGGCCGATGAGCTGAAGAAGCGCATCTGGTTCACGCTCGGCGCCCTCGTGGTGTTCCGGCTGGGCACGTACATCCCGATTCCCGGCATCGATCCGGAGCAGTTCGCCCGGAACTTCCAGCAGCAGGCGGGCGGCGTGCTGGGCCTGTTCAACATGTTCTCGGGCGGCGCCGTGGAGCGCATGGCGATCTTCGCCCTGAACATCATGCCCTACATCTCGGCCTCGATCATCGTGCAGCTCCTGACCTCGGTGATCCCGAGCCTGGAAGCGCTCAAGAAGGAGGGCGAGTCGGGCCGCAAGGTCATCAACCAGTACACCCGCTACCTGACGGTGGTGCTGGCGCTGGTTCAGTCCTGGGGCATCGCCATCGGCCTCCAGGGCTCCTCGGCCGCCATCGATCCGGGGCCGTTCTTCCTGGCCTCGACGGTGATCACCCTGACGGGCGGAACCCTGTTCCTGATGTGGCTCGGCGAGCAGATCACCTCGCGCGGCATCGGCAACGGCTCGTCGCTGATCATCTTCGCCGGCATCGTGGCCCACCTGCCGGTGGCGATCGCGGGCGCGCTGGAACTCGGCCGCACCGGCGCCCTGTCCCCGGCGATCATCCTGGGCGTCGGCGTCGCCGCCGTCGCGCTCGTCTACTTCATCGTGTTCATGGAGCGCGCCCAGCGCCGGCTCCTGATCAACTACCCGAAACGCCAGGTCGGCAACCGTATGTACGAAGGTCAGACCTCGTTCCTGCCGCTCAAGCTCAACACCTCGGGCGTGATCCCGCCGATCTTCGCCTCGTCGCTGCTGCTGCTGCCGGCGACCGCCGCGAGCTTCTCGGCCAACGGGGGCGCCACGGGCTGGCTCGGCACGGTCACGGCCTATCTCGGCCACGGCACCCCGCTGTTCATGGTGCTCTACGCGGCGCTGATCATCTTCTTCACGTTCTTCTACACCGCAGTCGTCTTCAATCCGCAGGAGACGGCCGACAATCTGAAGAAGCATGGCGGCTTCATCCCGGGCATCCGTCCGGGCGAGCGCACCGCGGCCTTCATCGACAAGGTGCTGACCCGCATCACGGTGATCGGCGCCCTGTACCTGACCCTCGTGTGCCTCTGCCCGGAGATCCTGTCGTCCTACGCCGCGGCCAGCCTCGGCTTCGGCGGCACGTCCCTGCTCATCGTGGTCTCGGTCACGATGGACACGGTGGCGCAGGTCCACGGGCACCTGATGGCCCATCAGTACGAGGGCCTCGTGAAGAAGGCCAAGCTGCGTGGCGCGTCGACCACGCAACGGCGGCGCTGAGCCTGCTACAGAGGCGGCCGGACTCCGAGGACGCTCCCGCCTCTGGCCCAAAGGTCTGGATGCCTCACCGGCCCGGACCGGCTAGAAAACCCCCGAACCCGGCGATGCCAGGGAGGCTTCGCCACCACGGCTTGTGCCCACTGAGAGAGTGGGCCGAACGAGGACAACGCCATGCGCATCATTCTGCTCGGGCCGCCCGGTGCGGGGAAGGGGACGCAATCCGAGCGGATCGTACAGCGCTTCGGCATCCCGCAGCTGTCGACGGGGGACATGCTGCGCGCCGCAGTGGCCGCCGGCACGCCGGTCGGCCTCGAGGCCAAGGCGGTGATGGAATCCGGCGGTCTCGTCTCCGACCGGATCGTGGTCGGCATCGTCGCCGACCGGATCGAGGAACCGGATGCCCGCCGCGGCTTCATCCTCGACGGCTTCCCGCGCACGGTCGCGCAGGCGGAAGCGCTCAGCGAGATGCTGGCGAGCAAGGGCTTGAGCCTCTCCGCCGTCATCGAGCTGAAGGTCGACGAGAACGCCCTGGTCGGCCGCATCGAGAAGCGCGCCGCCGAGACCCTGGCCCGCGGCCAGGCCGTGCGGAAGGACGACACCCCCGAGGTGTTCAAGCAGCGACTCGAGGCGTACCGCGCCCAGACGGCGCCCCTCTCGGCCTATTACGCGCAGAAGGGCATGCTGGAGACCATCGACGGCATGCAGCCGATCGACAAGGTCACGGCCGACCTTATGGCGACACTGGAGCCGCACGAGGAGCGCGTCGCCTCCTGAGGGCGATCGCGGCGCGCTGACCGACCGTTTCGGCGCGCCCGTGAACCCCGCGGTGTCCCTGGGGGTTATGGGGCGGGTCCACGATCGGAAACGCCATGACCGTCCGCCTCCTCGCCACCGCCTCCCTCCTGCTCGCGGTGGCCCTCCCGCCGCTGTCGGCCTTCGCGCAGAGTCCGGCCCAGTCCTTCGTTTACGGCCAGAAGCGGTTCCGCAACGCCTGCCGGCCGCCGCTGAAGTATCTGGCGGGGACTTGCGCCCGCCGCTGCCCGGCGGGCTACCAGGACATGGGCCGCACTTGCCGGCTGCGGAATCAGGGCTTTCGCTGAGGCGCGGGCGGCCGCCCGCCGGGGGCGTGGCTCAGATCCGGCCCTCCCTGCGGAGGCTGCCGAAGAAATTGACGACGTCCATCTGGAGCGACCGGTGGCCGAACAGGCGTAACGGGTAGCCCTCCGCGGTGCCGTCGCGCAGCTCGATCATCGCCGTCATCGTGTTGTAGCGGAACACCATGCGGCGACCGGCGAAGCTCGCCCAGAGCAGGGGCGGACCGCCATCCGCGTCCTGCAGCGCGACCGAGCCAGGCTCCGCCTCGGCGAGAACGCCGCCGATCACCGCCAGCGTCACCGGCATGACCTCCTCCAGGGTCTCCTCGGCGGCGCGCAGCACCGAATCGGCGAAGGCCCGCAGGGTCGCGCCGTCGCTCGTCAGAACCGCCATCTTCGCTCCTCGACCAGATTCCAGGGCGCATCGACGCGCGCGTGACGGGGCGAGGCCGTGCCGACCCATCGTTGACAACGGGCCGCCCGCGCGCTAGCAGGCCCTCCTTCGTCCAACCGAACGATGGTCCGAGGTGCCCTGTCCAGGGCCGCCCGCGGGCCGCGTCGTCGTTTCACGTGCGCAGGGGCCGGCCTCCACCGGACGCGCGCGACAGCGGCCCGGATCCCCGGGCCCCATATGGAGAGTGATCGTGGCCCGTATCGCAGGCGTCAACATCCCGACCAACAAGCGCGTCGTCATCGCGCTCCAGTACATCCACGGCATCGGCGCCAAGAAGGCCGAGGAAATCACCCAGAAGGTGAACATCCCCGCCGAGCGTCGCGTCAACCAGCTGACCGACGCCGAGGTTCTGTCGATCCGCGAGACGATCGATCGCGACTACCTCGTCGAGGGCGACCTGCGCCGCGAAGTCTCGATGAACATCAAGCGCCTGATGGATCTCGGCGCCTATCGCGGTCTGCGTCACCGCAAGCAGCTGCCGGTCCGCGGCCAGCGCACCCACACCAACGCCCGCACCCGCAAGGGCAAGGCGAAGCCGATCGCCGGCAAGAAGAAGTAAGTTTTCGGAACTGGGAGGCCGTGCTCCGCTCGGCCTCCTTCCCGTCGCGCCAGGTATCCCGCAACGGGTCCGGCGCCGGCTCGACCGCCCTGTACGGGTGCTCCGGCCAAGTCCCAAAAAGAATCCCGAGCGCCTGGTGTTACGGGCGTGCCTGAAGGAAGAGTGAGACCAGAATGGCTAAGGAACCGCAACGCGTCCGCCGCCGCGAGCGCAAGAACATCGTGTCGGGCGTCGCCCACGTGAACGCCTCGTTCAACAACACGATGATCACCATCACGGACGCGCAGGGCAACACGATCTCGTGGTCGTCCGCCGGTGCGATGGGCTTCAAGGGCTCGCGCAAGTCGACCCCGTACGCCGCCCAGGTCGCCGCCGAGGATGCTGGCCGCAAGGCCGCCGAGCACGGCATGCGCACCCTCGAGGTCGAGGTGTCCGGTCCGGGTTCGGGCCGCGAGTCGGCGCTCCGCGCTCTGCAGGCCGCGGGCTTCACGGTGACCTCGATCCGCGACGTCACCTCGATCCCGCACAACGGCTGCCGGCCGCGCAAGCGCCGCCGCGTTTGATCGAAGCCTCTTGACGGAGAAGTTCATGACGGGATCGAAGCCGCTTCCGGGCGTGCTGCGTTGGAACCTCGGGGACCTCACGGTCACCGCGCTCAATGACGGCTGGTTTCAGGCCAGCCTCGATCTCGTCACGGGCATCTCCAAGGAGGAGGCCGGGCGGCTCCAGGTGGCGGGTTTCCGCACGGAGCAGCCCAAGATCACGCTGAACGCCTTCCTGATCACGGGTCCGGGCCTCAAGCCGACCCTGATCGACACGGGCTACGGCGACCTCGCCCCGGCACCGACCCTGGGTCGCGCCGGTGCAGCACTCGCGCTGACCGGCGTCGCGCCGGAGGAGATCGGCACGGTGCTGGTCAGTCACCTGCACCCCGACCATGTCGGCGGTCTCGTGAAGGACGGCGCGGCGCGCTACCCGAACGCCGAGATCGTGCTGCACGCCGACGAGGCAGCACACTGGCTTCCGGACGAGGCCCTGGCCAAGGCGCCGGAGGCCGCGAAGCCCTACTTCGAGGGCGCCCGCAAGTCCCTGGCTCCCTACGCCGGCAAGGTGCGCGAGCATCGCGGCGGCGAGGTCCTTCCGGGGATCACGGCGGTCCATCTGCCCGGCCACACGCCGGGCCATTGCGGTTTCCGCATCGTCTCCGGTGGACAGGCGCTGATGATGTGGACCGACGTGGTGCACCTGCCGGCGATCCAGTTCAAGAACCCGGAGGCCGGCGTCGGCTTCGACGTCGACGGCGACCAAGCGCGGGAGACGCGCAAGCGGATCCTGGACGAGGTGGCCCGCGAGCGCACGCTCATCGCCGGCGGCCATCTCGAGTTCCCGGCGCTCGGCTACGTGGATCGGGATGGGGCTGGCTACAGCTTCGTGCCGGTGCTGTGGGTCGGCGGCGAGTAACGGCGGATACGGATTTCAGGGACCGTTCGGGGCGCCAGGGGGCGGCACCGAGTGGCCGAAGCGCGGGGACGGGCGTCGCGGATCCCGGGCAAGGACGAGAGGTAGGATCGTGGTCATTCAGAAGAATTGGCAGGAACTGATCAAGCCGAACAAGCTGCAGGTCACGACCGGCGACGACCCGAAGCGGGTCGCCACGGTCGTCGCCGAGCCGCTCGAGCGCGGCTTCGGCACGACGCTGGGCAACGCCCTGCGCCGCGTGCTCCTGTCGTCGCTCCAAGGCGCCGCCGTGACCTCGGTGCAGATCGACGGCGTGCTGCACGAGTTCTCGTCGATCCCGGGCGTGCGCGAGGACGTCACCGACATCGTCCTCAACATCAAGACCATCGCGATCCGCTCGCAGACCGACGCGCCCAAGCGCATGACCCTGCGCAAGACCGGCCCGGGCCTCGTCACCGCCGGTGACATCGGCACGGTCGGCGACATCCAGATCCTGAACCCCGACCTCGTGATCTGCACCCTCGACGACGGCGCCGAGATCCGCATGGAGTTCACGGTCGCAACCGGCAAGGGCTACGTCCCGGCCGAGCGCAACCGTCCCGAGGACGCGCCGATCGGCCTGATCCCGGTCGACTCGCTGTTCTCGCCGGTCACCAAGGTCAGCTACCGCGTCGAGACGACCCGCGAGGGCCAGGATCTCGACAAGGACAAGCTGACCATGACGGTCGAGACCAACGGCGCGGTCTCTCCGGAGGACGCGCTCGCCTACGCGGCGCGCATCATCCAGGACCAGCTGCAGGTCTTCGTGAACTTCGAGGATCCGCGCAAGGAAGAGGCCGCGCCGCTCGCGCCGCAGCTTCCTTTCAACCCGGCGCTGCTCAAGAAGGTCGACGAGCTGGAGCTGTCGGTCCGCTCGGCGAACTGCCTGAAGAACGACAACATCGTCTACATCGGCGACCTCATCCAGAAGTCCGAGGGCGAGATGCTGCGGACCCCGAACTTCGGCCGCAAGTCGCTCAACGAGATCAAGGAAGTGCTCGCCGGCATGGGCCTGCACCTCGGCATGGACATCCCCGGCTGGCCGCCGGAGAACATCGAGGATCTCGCCAAGCGCTTCGAGGAACACTACTGAGCGGCGAAGCCGCCTCGGGCTGAACTGGGCGGCGCCACGCGGTGCCGCTTGTTCGGCCAGCTCAGACCCGGGACTTCGCCGAGCCGACGCGAAGTCCCAACCAATCCCGCCGCGGGGTCAAGCGGAGAGCAACAGCCTCAATGGGGCACCCGGCCGTACCGTGGCACGGCGGCCGAGACGAGAAGGAAGCCAGCACATGCGTCACGCCTACCGCGGCCGCCGTTTCAACCGCACCGCCGAGCATCGCAAGGCGATGTTCGCCAACATGTCCGCCGCGCTGATCAAGCACGAGCAGATCATCACCACCCTGCCGAAGGCGAAGGACCTGCGTCCGGTCGTCGAGAAGCTGATCACGCTGGGCCGCATCGACAGCGTGCACACCCGCCGCCTCGCCATGGCGCAGCTCCGCGACGCCGACATGGTCAAGAAGCTCTTCACCGTCCTCGGCCCGCGCTACAAGGGCCGTCCGGGCGGCTACTGCCGGATCATGAAGGCGGGCTTCCGCCAGGGCGACAACGCCCCGCTCGCGGTGATCGAGTTCGTCGACCGCGACGTCGAGGCCCGCGGCAAGGATTCCGGTCCGAGCCAGGTCTCCGAAGCCGCCTGATCGGCACGGAGCGCCCCGTCGCTCCTAGTCTTTGAGAAGCCGTCCCGGACCCTCCGGGGCGGCTTCTCGCGTTTCGGCTCCTCGCCGCGATCGCCATGACGACGCGCGAACAACAGAAAACCCGCCGGCTCGCGCCGACGGGTCTGAAGCAGGGTCCACGTCTCGGATGGTCGCGGGAGCTCGCCCTGGCGGCCCGTCTCAGACAGGCCGGGAACTCGACCGCGCCGCGCTCCGAAAACCCCTATCCCTGCCGGGACTCGTCCGGTGGACCGTCCTGGTCGAGATCGTTGTCACGCCTGCGGCGCGGGAAGATGCCGTGATTGCTCATGGTCCACCTCCTCTTCGTAACCCGGGGCCTGCGGGCCCCACGAGGAGAGAATGAGCCGGCAATCGATTGGTTGCAAGCCCCCGTCAGCCGACGGGTCCGGCTCCGCCGTCGAGCAGCGTGGCGACCCGGGCCGCGAGGTCCGCGGAGCGGAACGGCTTCGTGAGCACCGGCAGGTCGTCGGGGATCTGCATCGCCTCGGCATGTCCGGTAAGGATCAGGACCGGCAGGCGCGGATCGCGCTCGCGGATCTCGGCGGCCAGCTCGATGCCGCTCATGCCGGGCATGGCGAGGTCGGCGACGACGATGTCGTAGCGGTCCGCCTCGAGGAGCCGGAGCGCGGCCTCGCCGTCGCCGGCTTCCATGGTGCTGTGGCCGAAGCCGGTGAGGAACGAGGCCGTCACGTGGCGCACCTGCGAATCGTCGTCGACGATCAGGACGCGGGCCCGCCGGCCGGCGACCGGGACGGTGCCGGCGGCCTCGGGCGCCTGCTCCGGCGCCTGATCGGCGAAGGGGAGGGCTAGCTCCACGCGGGTGCCCCGACCGACCACGCTGTCGATCGCCAGCCGGCCCTTGGATTGCTGCGCGAGGCCGAACACCATGGCGAGGCCGAGCCCGGTGCCCTGGCCGACGGCCTTGGTGGTGAAGAACGGCTCGCAGACCCGGCGCAGGATCTCCTCCGGGATGCCGGTGCCCTCGTCGGTGACGCTGATGCCGAGATAGGTGCCGTCGGCGATCTCGGGATCGCCGCTGATGGCGAGCCGGCGCGTCGCGACCGTGATCGCCCCCCCGTCCGGCATGGCGTCGCGGGCGTTGATGCAGAGGTTGAGCACGGCGAGTTCGAGCTGGTCCGGATCGACCTGAACCGCCGGCAGGCCGTCCGCGAGGTCGGTCCGGACCGTCACGAGACCGCCGAGGCTGCGTCCGAACAGATCGCTCATCCCGGAGATCAGGGTGTTCACGTCGACGGCGCGCGCCTGGAGGTCGTGGGCGCGGCTGAAGCTCAGGAGGCGCTTGGTCAGGGACGCCCCGCGCTCGGCGGCGCCGCGGGCGTTCTCGATCAGGCGCTGGACCCGCGGCTGGTCGGCGACCTTCGGGCCGGCGAGCTCGAGGCTGCCGAGGATCGCGGTCAGCAGGTTGTTGAAATCGTGCGCGATGCCGCCCGCGAGGGTGCCCAGCGCCTGCATCTTGTCGGACTGGCGCAGGCGCGCCTCCAGGGTCCGCTGCTCGGTCACGTCGCGCTCGATCGTCGCGAGGTGGCTGATCGCCCCGCCCGCGTCGCGGATCGGCACCCGCGTCACGTGGCTCCACTGCTCGGCGCCGGTCGGGCCGTCGCTGATCAGGCTCTCGGCCACCGCCCCGGACCGGATCGCGGCCGCGTCCGCCGCCGTCACGGGCTCGGCCTTCGGGCCGAGAAGTTCGTCCTCGCGCCGCCCGAGGCTGGCGGCGACGTCGTGGCCGAGCAGGGCGGCCTTGCGGCCGTTCAGCCGGACGAAGCGGCCCTCCGCGTCCTTGAAGCTGATCGCGTCCTGGGCGTGGTCGAGGAGGCCGCGCAGGAGAGCCCGCTCGGTGGCGAGGTCCCGGCCGAGGCGGTGGCGCTCGAAGGCCTGCCGGACGGTGGAGCGGAGCAGGCCCGCGTCCCAGGGCTTGGTGACGTAGCCGACGATGCCGCCGCGGTTGAGGGCGGCGATTACCGCGGTGATGTCGGCGTAGCCGGTCAGCAGGATCGCCTGCGCGTCGTGGAAGCTGCGGGCCTCGGCGAGGAGCGCGTCGCCGGTGAGGCCCGGCATCCGCTGGTCCGAGAGCACGACGGCGATGTCGGGCTCGGCGCGCAGGATCTCCAGCGCCTCGGCCGGACGCGAGGTCGTCAGAACCCGGTAGGAATCCTCGAACAGGTCCTCCAGGGCGATCAGGATGTCCGGCTCGTCGTCGACGGCCAGGATCGTCCCTACACCTGCCGTACCGTCACTCATGCACTGGCCGCCTGCCGCGGGATCCCGATCACGAAGCAGGCTCCCCCACCCGGGGCCGTCTCCACGGTGAGCGAGCCGCTATGCGCTTGAACGACGCTGTAGGCAATCGCAAGACCCAGGCCCGTGCCGGATCCGACCGGTTTCGTCGTGAAGAACGGCTCGAAGATCTTCTCACGCAGCGTATCCGGGATGCCGGGCCCGGTATCGCTGATGCGAATCTCGTCGAGTTCAGGGTTCGACTGGGTCGTGATCCGGATCGTGCCGCCCTCCGGCATGGCGTCGGCGGCGTTGCCCAGGATGTTCATCACCACCTGGTTGAGGAGTGCCGGGGTGCAGTGGATCTCGGCGCGGCCCGTGAAGCTGCGCTCCACGGCGATGCGCTCGCCGAGCTTGTGCTGGATCAGCGCGAGCACCGTCTCGATCGCCTCCGGCACGTTGACCAGGGCGCGCTCGCCCTCGTCGAGGCGCGAGAACTTCCGGAGGTTCAGCACCAGATCCTGGATGCGGGTCAGCCCCATCCGCATCGAGCCGACCCGCTGCCGGGCCTTGTCGATGGCGCGGGTGGCGGCCTCCGGAGCGGCGCCCGGCAACTCGCCGAGCAGGCGCTCGACGGTGCCCTGGTGGGCCAGGATGAAGGCCAGGGGATTGTTGATCTCGTGGGCGATCCCCGCCACCAGCTCGCCGAGCGAGGCCATCTTGGCGGCCTGGACGAGCTTGGACTGCGCCTCGGTGAGCTGGCGGTTGGCGTCGGCGAGGTCGCGGTTGGCCCGCTCCAGGGCGTCGGCGAGGCCCGCTCGGGCCTCGGCCGCGTCGGCCTCCGCGCGGGCGCGCTCCACCGCCCGCTCGCGCTCGCCGAACTGGCCGGCGATGCGCCGGTCGTCCTCCTCCAGGAGCCGCCGCCGCACGAAGCCACGGACCCGCAGGGCCAGGACCTCGGCGTCGGTCTTCGAGACCACGTCGTCGGCGCCGGCCGCGTAGGCTTCGACGAGGAAGTCCTTGGCGGGATCGCTGCCGGCGATGCCGACGAGGTGGAAGCCCGCGCCGGCCGCCTGTCCCGAGCGCCGCTGGCTGATCGCCCGGCACAGGGCGAGGCCGTCATAGGCGTGGCCCAGGAGATCGACCGTCACGCAGTCGAAGGCCTCGTCGCCGGCGGCCGCGTCCAGGGCGGCCAGGGCCGCCTCCGGCCCGTCGACGCTCGCCACGTGGTGGCCGTCCTGGCCCATCACGCCGGCGAGGAAGGTCCGGTAGGTGGCGCTGCCGTCGATCACCAGGACCCGCCCGCGCCGGAACGCGGCGGCGCCCGGTCCCTCACCGTCGGTCGTCGGCCGGCGCTCGCGCAGCAGGGCGCGGATGCGCAGGATCATCAGGTCGCGGTCGGCGGATTTCGGCAGGTAGGCGTCGGCGCCGCTCTCCAGACCCTGGCGCTCGCCGCCGCTGCCGCCGGTCAGCATCAGGACCGGCAGGGCCCGGGTGCGCAGCGACAGGCGCATCTGCCGGATCAGCTCGTCGCCGTTCATGCCCGGCAGGTGGTAATCGGCCACCACGAGGTCGGGCTGGCTGCGGTTGAGGTGATCGAGGGCGGTCTCGGCGGAGGCGCAGCGCTCCACCGCGAAGCCGTGCGCCTCCAGCAGCAGGCGCAGTTCCAGGGCCTGCGTCTCCGAATCCTCGACCAGCAGGATCCGGGCCGGCACCTCCGCCGTGCCGGCCTCGCTCACGGCCGCGCCCCCGCATCCACGAGGCGCAGGACGTGGTCGGCGACGCGGTCGAGGGGCAGGACGGCGCGGGCGGCCCCGAGACGCACGGCCGCCGCCGGCATGCCGTAGACGACGGCGGTGCTCTCGTGCTCGGCCACGGTCTGGGCGCCGGCCCGGTGCATGTCGGCGAGGCCCAGGGCCCCGTCCTCGCCCATGCCGGTCAGCAGCACGCCGATGCCGGAGGGTCCGGATTGCCGGGCCATGGACCGGAACAGCACGGTGGCGGCCGGGCGCTGGCCGGAGACCGGCGCGGAATCGATCACCCGCAGGATCCGGCCGGAGCCGATCTCCAGGTGGCGGTCGCCCGGGGCCACGTAGACCCGGCCGGGTTCGGCGCGCTCGCCGTCCTGGGCGAGGGAGACCGGGAGGGCGACGACGCTGTCGAGCCAGCTGGCGAACCCGTCCATGAAGGCCGCGCCCATGTGCTGGACGACCAGGACCGGCAGCGGGAAGTCCTTGGGCAGGGCGCCGATCACCCGCGCCAGCGCCGGGGGACCGCCCGTCGAGGCGGCGATGCCCAGGAGGCTCGGGGCCTGCCCGGACAGGTCGGCCAGCGGCGCCTGGGGCGCGACGGCGGAGCGGCCGGCCCACTCGGTGCCGATCGGCCGGCGGCGGATGACCGGAACCTGGGCCATGATCCGCAGCTGCGTGCAGATCTCGCCGGCCACGCCCTCGTAGCCGGCATGGGTCGTGGCCACGGGCTTCTCGACGACCGACAGGGCCCCGGCCCGGAGCGCGTTCATCGAGATGCGCAGCGAGTTATCCTCGACCGAATCCGCCACCACGACGATCGGGGTCGGGTGCTCGGCCATGATCCGGCGGGTCGTCTCCAGCCCGTCGATCCCCGGCAGGCGGATGTCCATCGAGATCACGTCCGGCCGCACGGTCCGGAGCTTGTCGAGGGCCTCCTCGCCGGAGGCGACCGCGGCCACGAGCTCGAGGCGGGGATCGCGGGAGACGATGTGGCGCAGCAGCTCGCGCACCACGAGGCTGTCCTCCACGAGCATCACACGGACGGGGGTCATAGGAGCTGCCCGATCGTATCCAGCAGCTGGCGCTGGTCGAACTTCTGCTTGGTCAGGTAGGCGTCGGCGCCGAGATCCAGGCCCCGGGCGACGTCGGCGGCGTCCCCGCGGGAGGTCATCAGGATCGCCGGGAGCCGGGCGAAGCGCTCGTCGGCCCGCAGGGCCTTCAGGAGGCCGAACCCGTCGAGGCGCGGCATCTCCACGTCGGCGAGCACCAGGTTCACGGGCTCGATCTCGGCGCGCAGCCGGTCGAGGGCGTCCTGCCCGTCGACGCAGACGACCACGCGGTAGCCGGCGGCTTCCAAGATTCCCTTCTCCAGAGTCCGGGTGGTGATCGAATCGTCGACGACCAGGATGGTCGCGCGCGCGGACGCGGCCGCCGCGGCGTGAGTCGTCGAACGTGGAGCCGGGGCCATCGTTCCGAGCGCGCCGCCCGTTGTCCCGGCCTGGGCGCGCGAAGCGAGCCCCTCGGGGTCGAGGACCAGCACCGGCACGTCCCCGTTCAGCACCGCCGTGCCGGCGATCAGACCCGGATCGGCGCCGAAATCCGGCGCGGGCAGGACCAGGAACGGACGGACGTCGTGCAGGCGGTCGACCGCCAGGGCGAGACGGCCGCCGCCGGTCCGCAGGACGACGGCGGTCAGCGTGCCGGGATCGGCCGGGTCGGCGACCTGTCCGAGGATCGCGGCGAGGTCCGTCACCGGGTGGCTCGTCGCGGCGTCCCCGTCACCGAGGCGCACGATCGTCCGGCCCATGGCGACCGGCAGGTCGTCGCGCCGCAGGCGCAGGAGGCGCTCCACGGCGCCCCCGGGGAGGGCGTAGCTGCGCCCGGCCGCCTCGACCAGCAGCAGACTGCGCCGGGCCGCTGAGAGCGGCAGGCTGAAGATCAGGGCGGTGCCGGCCGGGTCGCGCGGCTCCAAGCGGACGCTGCCCATGAGCTGGCGGGCGGCGTCCGCGGCGACCGAGAGGCCGTAGCCGCGCCCCGACAGGGTGTCGACCGCCTCGGCGGTGGAGAAGCCGGGCTCGAACACGAGGCGCAGCAGGGTGTCGGGTTCGGCCGCGGAAGCGGGGCCGAGGAGGCCGCGCTCGCGGGCCGCCGCCTCGATCCGGGCGAGGTCGGGGCCGGGCCCGTCGTCGAACACGGTGACCTGCAGGCGGGCGCCGCGCACCGCGACCTCCAGCCCGAGGCCCAGGGCCTCCGGCTTGCCGGCCGCGCGCCGCACCTCCGGTGCCTGCCAGCCGTGGCTGAGGGCGTTGCGCAGGGCGTGGAGCAGCGGATCCTTCAGCGCCTGCAGCGTGCCGCGCTCCACCGGCAGGTCGAGGCCCCGCAACGTGAGATCGACCTCGCGGCCCTGCTCCCGGGCGGTCTCGCGCAGCGACCTCGCGAGGGGGGCCAGGACGGTCTCGGCCGGGACCAGGGCGAGGCGCTCGGCGGCGGCGCGGACGCGGGTCGCGGCGCCCTCGACCGCGCTGGTCGCGGAGGCCTGGCGCCGCGACAGGTCCGCGGCCTCCCGGGCGAAGGCGCCCGCGCGCGCCGCGAGGGCGCGCCACTCGGGCCGCTCCGCGCCGGCCCCGGCCGCGAGGGCCTCGGCGCCGACGCGCAGGTCGCGGGCCAGGCGGGCGAGCCGGGCGAGGCCGTCGGCCGCGGGCGCCTGGCCGGCCAGGGTGCTGGCGAGATCGTGGCTCGCCCGGGCCAGCGCCTCGACGGCCTCCGCCGGCACCCGCAGGATCGCCGCGGAGGCCTCCGGCGGCTCGGAGCCGTGTTTCGGCGCGGGGCCGGCCTGTGTCGGCACGGCGGTCGCGGCCGGCGGGGGTGCCGGCGCGGCGGGGGGCCCCGGTGGCGGGCTCGGACTCGGATCCGGCAGCGGGGCGGGGGGCGGTGCGGCGGGTGGTGCGGGTTGTGCCGGCGGCGGCGTCTCGCCCGGGAGCCGGAGGACGTGGCCGAGGGCCGTCAGGGCGTCGGCCGGCATGTCCGGACCGGACCCGTCGGTGAGGCCGGCGACGTAGGACTCGATCCGGTCGAGGGCGAGGTGGACGGCGTTGGCCGCCTCGCGGTCGAGGGCGGTGGCGCCGGTGCGCACGCCCTCGAACAGCGTCTCGAGACGGTGGGCCACCGCCTCGACCGCCGGGAGGTCGACGGCGCGGGAGGCGCCCTTCAGGCTGTGGGCGCGGCGGAAGACGTCGTTCCAGTCCGGCGTGGCGCTGCCGAGCGCCCCGCGGATCGCCGCGACGTGCTCCCGGTGCTCGACGTCGAAGGCGGCGAGCAGGAGCTTGCGGATATCCTCGGCCAACGGGGCGCCCGCCTCAGTGCCGGTATCGTTCGGCCAGGGCCATGAGGGCCTGGGCGAGCTCGGTGAGGTTTGCGGAGGCGGCCTCGACCTGCCGGGTGCCGGCCGCCGTCTGCTGGCTGGCTTGGCGGATGTTCTGCAGCGCCCCCATCACCTGCTCGATGCCCAGCTGCTGCTGGTTGGTCGAGGCCACGATCTGCTGGAACGTCTGCACGTTCTCCTCCACCCGCGCGGTGATCTCCTCGATCGTGCGCTGCGTCGTGTCCGAGCGCGTCTTGCCCGCCGCCGCGCGCTTGACCGCCTCCTCGGTCAGCATCACCGACGTGTTGATGCCCCGCTGGATCTCGCCCAGGATCCCCCGCACCTGCCCCGTGGCCGCCTTGGCCTGGTCGGCCAGGAGCTTCATCTCCGAGGCCACCACCGAGAAGCTGCGCCCGCTCTCGCCGGCCGCGGCCGCCTCGATGGCGGCGTTCAGCGCCAGCAGGTGCGTGCGCTCCGAGATGTCGTTGACCGTCTCGATGATGTCGCCGATCGTCTGGGTCTTCTCCGACAGGCTGACGATGTTGCCCGCCACCGCCTCCGCCTGCTCGCGGATCGCGTCCAT
>NZ_FNWP01000013.1:0-184515 GCF_900108435.1 Methylobacterium sp. 275MFSha3.1
CGGCCTCTCCAGCCTCGACTTCTTCGGCACCGTGCGCGGCCGCCTCGGCTACGCCTTCGACCGCACCCTCGTGTACGGCACCGGCGGCTTCGCCTACGGCTCGGGCAGCGCCGACCGCTCCTTCGGTGGCTATGCCGGCAACGACAGCTTCCGCACCGGCTGGGCCGTCGGCGGCGGCATCGAGTACGCCCTGCCCACCGACTCGTTCCTGAACTTCTTCCGCTCCTCGGCCGTGACGCTCAAGGTCGAAGGCCTGTACGTCAACCTCGACCGCAACACCCGCAACCAGGGCGCGTTCGTCATCAACGCCGCCAACAACTTCCCGGTCGTCTACAGCGGCATCGGTCGCCGCTCCGACGAGTTCGCCGTCGTCCGCGCCGGCCTGAACTACAAGTTCGGCTCCTACTGAGACCGACCAGCGACGGTCGGATGCGACGCTCGCATCCCGACCGTCGCACCCGACCCGAAACGCGAAGGGGCCGCTTCCCACAGGAGGCGGCCCCTTCGCCGTTCGGGCGGCCGGAATCCGGCCCGGCCTCGACCCGGACTTGACCCGGCGCCGCCTCAGTAGCCCTTCCAGAGGCCGGGTGTGGCCAGCTCGAGCAGGTGCCCGTCCGGGTCGCGGAAGTAGACGCTGACGCCCCCCCGCGGCCAGCGGGTGCGGCCCTCGACGGCCACGCCGGCGGCCGCGAGATGGTCCTCCCAGGGCGCGAGGGCGTCGGCGTCGATCGAGAACGCGATATGGGCCGGGCCGCGGCCGTCATGGGGCGGTATGAGACCGCCCGGCGTCTCGATCGGCTGCAGGGACCCGCCTTCCGGAAAGAGCAGGAGGACGCCGCGGCCGCCGACGTCGAAGGCGCGCATGCGGAAGTCGGTGAAGAGGCAGCGCAACCCCATCGTGTCGCGATAGAAGGCCTCGGCGCGGTCGAGGTCCGCGACGTACAGCGCCGTCTCCAGGATGGCGTTGAGCTCGGGCACGGCGATCTCCTGGCGGCGGCGCGGTCACGGCCCGCAAGACCCCGTCCGGTCCGGTCCGGTCCGGGCCGGTCCGGGCCGGCGCAGCGCCGGGCGGCGGCCGCACCGGGCCAACCGGCCGGTCCCGGACTCGGTTCGCCGCGGGCTCAGACGGCCGACGGCCGCGGCGCGCCCGAATCGGGGCGCGGGGCGCGGCCCGGCACCAGCGACAGGGCGGCCGAGAGCAGGGCGAAGACCACGAGCGGCAGGAGGCTCAGGGTGAAGCTGCCGGTCCCGTCCTTGATCGCGCCGATCAGGTAGGGGCCGAGGAAGCCGCCGAGATTGCCGACCGCGTTGATGGCCGCGATGCTCGCCGCCGCGGTGGCGGGCGGCATCTGCTCGGTCGCGAGCGCCCAGAACGGGCCCTTGAGCATGTAGACGCCCATGGCGGCGATCGTCAGCGCCGCCACGACCGGGCCGAGCCCCGACAGGACCGTGCCGCCCGCGAGCCCCAGCGCCAGGATCAGGAACGAGAGCGCGAGGTGCCAGCGCCGCTCGGCGGTCCGGTCGCTGTGCCGGCCCCAGAGGACCATCGCCAGGGACGCGAAGCCGTACGGGATGCTGTTCAGGAGCCCGGTCTCGACGTTGCCGAGGCCGAAGCTCTTGACGATCTGCGGCGTCCAGAACGACAGCCCGTAGCTGCTCGCCGTCGAGCCGAAATAGATCGCGGCGAAGAGGGCGAGCCGCCGGTCGCGCAGGATGTCCCAGAGCGGCGGCTTCGCGGGCTGGCCGCTGCGGGTGTTGCGCGCCGCCTCGGCCCGGAGCTGCCGCTCCAGCCAGTCCCGCTCGGCCGCCGGCAGCCACGCCGCGTCCCGCGGGCCGTCCGGCAGGAGCCACAGGACCGCGACGGCCAGGAACACCGCCGGCAGGCCCTCGAGGATGAACAGCCACTGCCAGCCGGCGAGGCCGAATCCCGTCACGTTGAGCAGCGCGCCGGAGATCGGCGAGCCCAGGAACGACGAGATCGGGATCGAGATCATGAAGACTCCGATGATCCGCGCCCGATAGGCGGAGGGGAACCAGTAGGTCAGGTAGAGGATCACGCCGGGGAAGAAGCCGGCCTCGGCGAGCCCCAGCAGGAAGCGCAGGCCGATGAACGACCACGGCCCCTGCACCAGGGCCATGGCGGCGGAGATGAGCCCCCAGGTCGCCATGATCCGGGCGATCCACAGCCGCGCCCCGAAGCGCTCCAGCATCAGGTTGCTGGGGATCTCCATCAGGAAGTAGCCGAGGAAGAAGATGCCGGCGCCCCAGCCGAACACGGTCGCCGAGAGGCCGACATCGTGGTTCATCTGGATCGCCGCGAAGCCGACATTCACGCGGTCCAGGAAGGAGACGAAGTAGGCGAGGATCAGGAACGGCACGAGCCGCCAGCCGATCCTGCGCATCGCCGAGCGTTCCAGGGCGGCCTCGTCCGGGGAGCCTGTCATCGGGCCTATCCTCGCGGCGTGTCGTGGGGTCAGGCCGGCCCCCGCGGGGGTCCGGGTCGATCCAGGTCACGTCTCCGAGTCACGGCCGGGTCCGCGCGGGGCGGGACGGCGCCGGGCGCCGCCGCGCGGGCGGCGGGCAGGCGCGGCGTCTCGGGCTTCCTCGCGGGCCGGTCATCTCTGGGTTGTGACCTGTGCCGACCCTGCTTAACCCGCGGCCGCCGCGGCTGGGAAGCGCCGCCGGGCTTCAACGGGGCGGATCTGTCGAGGGGCAACGGCGTCCGCGACCGTCCGGATACGGTCGGAGAGGCCGTCGACGAGCGCCGGACCGGATACCGGGCGGGCTCCCGCGACGCTCGGGGTGGCCCTCGTCTTCGCGCGCGACGAGGCCACCCAGGGCAGCCCGCCATCTGCCGGCGTGGCGCCGCTGGATCGCCTGGCCGCGCGCGGGCGGCGCGGGCGGATCCCGACCGCCCGCGCCGCCTCCGGCGGTCGCCCTCAGCCCTTCTTGACGTTCCAGAACACCGGCACGCCGTCGAGGACGCCGGTCAGGGACGGCTTGTACGAGGTCTGGTTGAAGTACTGCCCGAGGGGCAGGTAGGGCAGGTCGACGAAGGCCTGCTGCTGGAGCTCGCCCGCGAGCCGCTTGCGCGCGGCGGTGTCCGGGGCGTCCAGCCACTGGTCCCGCAGCGCCTCGATCCTCGCGCTGGTGGGCCAGCCGATCGCGGCGCTCTGTCCGGTCCCGCGCAGGAAGGCGCTGACCGCGGGATTCGCCTGGTCGAGCCCCGCCCAGAAGGTGCAGAAGGCGCTCCAGCCGCCCTGGGCGACCGGCTCCTTCTTGGCGCGCCGCTGCACCACCGAGCCCCAGTCCATGACCTGATAGTCGACGTTGAAGCCGGCGCGCGTGAGCATGTCGGCCGCCACGTCGGCGAGCGCCTTCAGGCTCGGGAAGTCCGAGGCGCCCATCAGCACCACCTTCTCGCCCTTGTAGCCGGCCGCCGCCAGCGCCGCCTTGGCGCCCGCGTAGTCGCGCTTGCTGGTCAGGGCGTCGAGGCCGACGTCGCTCGCCATGGGCAGGCCCGGGCAGAAGAAGCCCGTCGGCACGTGGATCAGCTTGGGATCGGTGCCGGTCACCGCCTGCATGAAGTCGGTCTGGTCGACGACCTTCAGCAGCACCTGCCGGATCGCCGGATTGTCGAAGGGCGGCTGGAGCTGGTTCATCCGCAGGCAGCCGATCAGGCCGGTCGGGTCGGTGATCCGCGTCGTCAGCCCGCGGAGGGTGGGCACGAGGTCGGCCGGCGGCTGCTCCCACCAGTCCATCTCGCCCGTCTGCATGGCCGAGGCGGCGGTCGCCTGATCGGGGATGACGTTCCACTCGACCCGGTCGACGTGGACGCGCTTCGGGCCCGAGGTCCATTGCGGCTCGCCGCCCTCGCGGGGGACGTAGCCGGCAAAGCGCTCGTAGACCACCCGGGCGCCGACCACGCGCTCGTCCGCCTTGAAGCGGAACGGGCCGCTGCCGACCATCTCGGTCACCTGCGTGAACGGGTCGGTCTTGGCGAGACGCTCCGGCATGATCGCGCAGATCGAGGAGCCGACCTTGCCCAGCGCGTCCGGCAGGAGCGCGAAGGGCTTCTTCAGGCGGAACTGGATCGTCCGGTCATCCGGGGCCGAGAGCTCGTCCGTGTAGGCCATGAGCGTCTGGCCCATGGCGTCGCGCTTGCCCCAGCGCGCGACGCTCGCCACGCAGTCGCGGGCCAGGACCGGGCTGCCGTCGTGGAAGGTCAGCCCGGGCCGCAGGGTGAGGCGCCACAGCGTGCCGTCGTTCTCCACCGTGTGGCCCGCCACCATCTGCGGCTGGGCGGCGTAGGCGGCATCGGTGCCGTAGAGCGTGTCGAAGACGGCGAGCCCGTGATTCCGGGTGACGTAGGCGGTCGTCCAGATCGGATCGAGCACCGTCAGGTCGGCCTGCGGGATGAACTTGAGCGTCCGGGCGGCACTGCCCTGCGCCAGCGCCGGGGTCGCGAGGGCGGCCCCCGACAGGGCCATGAAGGATCGTCTGTTCAGCATGCCGACTCGCCCGAGCGTTGCAATCCCGCTCAGGTTAGCACGCGGCGGGCCAAGCGCATCACAAGCGCATCACGGGCGCACCGGTCAGCGTGCGGCCGCCAGATCCTGCACGAGGGTCAGGACGCGGCGGCGGATCTCGGGATCGTCGATGCGCCGGTAGGCATGCAGCAGGGCGTCGGCCTCGTCGGCACGCCCGCCCGCGACGCCGGCGCCCCGCTCCGCGCCCAGTGGGCCGTACAGGGAGGTGGCCGGAACCTGCAGCGCGTCGGCGATCCGCTGCAGCAGCCGCCCGGCACCCGGCGCGTGCGGCGGTGCGGAGCGCTCGAACAGGTCGTCCTCGGGCGCCGCAGCCCCGGAGGATCCGCTCCGGACAGGTGACTTCGATCCCATCGGCGGTCAGGCTCTGGCGCGCGGGCTGGCTCGAGCATTCATAATACAGAAGACCGGCGGGACGCGAGTGGCCAGCACGCAACAGTTGCATGAATGCGTCAAAGAAGTCTTGAGGTTGCAGCTACCGAACCCGTAGATCGACCGGACCGGAGCCGCACACGTACACCGCCATGCCCAAGACCAACGCGTCCGTCGGTCAGACCTGTCCCGAAGCCTTCCAGATCGCGCTCGATTCCGCCGACATGATCGGGCACTGGGCGTGGGACCCCGCGACGGACCGGGTGCGGGTCGACGCCCTGGTGGCCCTCCTGTTCAAGGTCGATCCGACCGCGGCGGAATCCGGCATCCCGCTGGCCGTCTACGAGGAGGCCATCCACGTCGACGACCGCGACCGGGTCGACACCCTGATCCGCCGCAGCGTCGCGGCGGGGAGTTCCTACGTCGCCGAGTACCGGGTGATCTCCGTCGACGGCCGGATGCGCTGGGTCCTGGCGCGCGGCCGCTTCACCAGCGACCGTCGCGGCCGGCCGACGGGCGGGCGCGGGATCCTCGTGGACATCACGGCGCTGCGCGCGCGCGAGGCGATCGGCGGCGCGACCGCGCCCGACCTCGGCGACACGCCCCTGGACCGGGCGGTCGAGCACGCCCTCGCCGCGCAGGACGCCGTCGCGGCGCTGGGCGATCCGGCCCTGAAGGCCGAGGCGGACGCGCTGCTGATGGCGCTGGGGCGACGGCTGGCCCGGCGGCAGGTCGCGGAACGGCGCCGCCGCCTGAACTGAAGCGTGACGGCAGCGGCGCGGCGGCAACCACTAAATCCCGCCGCTAATTGTGCGCCTTGTTCGTGCAAAGCGGGGATGAACAAGCTTTCGTCAAGATAACGACTTTATTGACCGCGAGCAGGTGCGGGACCGGCAGCGGCGTTGCCGGAGCCCCGTTCTCACCCGAGCGCGTCGCGCGCGCCGTTGCCGTCCGGACCCGGCGGGTCCGGCTTCCCGGGATCGTCGTCATGCACTTCACCGTCACCGCACGCCTGTCCGCGCGCCGGTTCGCCTACCAGCACGCCTCGGTCCTGACCGCCCTGGATCAGGGCATGAGCCTGATCGCGGCCGGCATGGCCGAGGTGACGATCACGGACGGCAGCGGCGAGGCGCGGACGCCGGCCGCGCTGTACCAGTCCCTGTTCGGGGCGCCCGGTCCCCTGCGGCGCCGCCCGGCGCAGGCGCAGGCCGCCTGATCCCGGACGACCCGATCGCGCGCGACGCCCGCCCCGCAACAGATCGTCCCGCAGCGGATCGCCCCCTCGCCGGGCGGCGACGGGGCAGTGTCCGCAGGTGCTCGGGCGATCACGCCTTCGGTTTCACGACCCGAGGCCTGGAAACGACCGCGGTCCATCTCGACTAAAGAGAAATTTGACCAGTACGACGTCGTCTTTCTGGACAACGGCCGAGATCAGGCTTAACCTCGGTGTGTTCGTGCCGCCGACATGCGTGCTCGAATGCTTCCAAGGATCATCTTACATGAAGCGCCGCAGCGCGCGACCGTTCATGGTCGAAGTCAAGCAGACCCGTTCGGCCCGCACAACGCTGACTGCCACCGAGGCGCGGCCGCGCCCGGACAAGATCCTGTGGCCGGAACTGGCGCAGGCCGCCCTCGCGCCGCCCGCACCCGCGCCCGCCCCTCAGGCGGCACCGGCGCCGCGCCCGGAACGGAAGGTGCCGGACGCACCGGTGCGCCGCGTCCTGCCGAGCCTCATGCCGATGTTCGAGGCCCCGGCCGAGCCGGTCCTCGAGGCCGCCGACGAGGCCGCGACGGACCCCGCCGCCGAGACCGTCCCGGCGCCGCGGGCGCGGCGCGGGCGGCCGCGGGCGGCCGCGCGGGACGCGCTCCCGCAGGTGCAGACGGCGCCGTCGCGCCCGGCCGCGCCGACCGCCCCGCCGCCGGCCCCGCCCGTCGACGAGGCGCCCGCCCGCGTCCCACCGCCGGCCGCGTCCGGTCCCACGTCCGGTCCCACGTCGGATCCCACGTCGGGTCAGGGCCCGTCGCCCCGGTCGACGGCAGGGCGGCGGACGAACGAGCTGCGGCTCGGCGAGCGCTGGAAGCGGCGCCTGCCGCACTTCATGCGCTGATCCCGCGCCGACGGCCCGGCCGCGCCCTCGCGGCCGGCCGCGTCAGGTGAAGAACGGCCTGAAGTTCTCGAGCCATCCGCGCAGCCAGGCTTCGCAGCCCTGCCGGGCGCCCTCGGCGTCCTGGCCGTGCCCCCAGATGTCCTCGGCCAGCGGGCTCCACCAGGTCCAGAACCGGCTCGATCCGTCGTAGGCGCAGATCCCCACGACGACCGTCCCGACCCGGCCGACGAAGCGCGGGAGCGGCACGCCGGCGGTCTCGTCCTGCGTCCAGGTGATCAGGGTCCGGGGCATGCCGTGAGAACCGTGGCCGCCCCGGGATGTTCACGGGCCCGGATGTTCGAGATGTTCGACCGGACGGATCCGCCCGGCGCGTCGGGGACCTAGGCCGCCCACCGCTCCGGCACCGGTCCCGCGGCCAGCCGCGAGTTGCGGTAGCGCGCGTCGTCGGTGACCTCGCGCTCGACCCAGGGAGGGAGCACCACCGGCTGGTCCTCGCGCTCCAGTTCGATCTCGGCCAGGATCAGGCCCGCGAGGTTCCCGCCGAACACGTCGACGTCCCAGACCGCCCCGGCATGCGCGACCCGGTAGCGGGTCTTCTCGAGCCGCCGGCCGGGCGGCACGGTGGCGAGGAGCGCCGCGCCGTCCTCCGGCGCGATGGCGAACTCGATCTCGTCCCGGCTGGCGCCGCGGCGCGGGCTCTTCCACGTGATCAGCGCGCGCTCACCGGCCCGGCGGATCCGGATCGTGTTGGCCGCGTCGGTGAAGAGGTATCCCTGAACCAGGGGCGTCCCCGCCCGGCACAGCGCCAGAACCGACGGGTTCGCGATGAACTTGCGCTCGATCTCGACAGCCATGCCGCGCCTCGTGGACGTTTGACGCGTCAGCCTTCGCCGACAAGCCGGCCCGCGACAAGCCGCCTGGCGGGGATGAGCACAGCGTTACAGGCATGGCTCGGTGCCAATGCGCGCGGGCTGCAATGGGATCGTGTTAAACTTATGTAAAAGCGTGAGGAGGCCGTCGATTGCAGAAGCATCATCAGAAATCCCGCCCTTCTCCGTCCGCGAGGTCAGCGCTGAAGACGGCATCCAAGCGGCCGAACTTGAAGAAGCTGCTCCGCAAGGCGCAGGTCAAACCGCTCAAGCAGGTGGCGGCCCTGCCGTTCCGCGTCGGCGCCGACGGCCGGATCGAGGTCCTGCTGATCACCTCGCGGGATACGGGACGCTGGATCATCCCGAAGGGCTGGCCGATGACCGGCCGGAAGGCCCATCAGGCCGCCGCGCGGGAGGCCTACGAGGAGGCGGGGCTCGAAGGGCAGATCGCCGCGAACCCGGTCGGACGGTACCATTACCAGAAGCGCTTCGACCACGGCCGCGCCTTCCCCTGCATGGTCCGCGTCTACCCGCTGCGGGTCGAGGCCCAGCACGAGCGCTGGCCGGAACAGGATCAGCGCACCCTGCAATGGTTCGCGCCCGAGGAGGCGGCGCGCCTCGTCCACGAGGACGAGCTCCAGGAACTCCTGACGGATTTCGCGGCGCGGCCGATCGAGATCCGCGGCGACGGGCGCGGCTGACGGGCGCCGCGACGGGCACGGGCGGGCGGACCCCCGCCGCGCCCGAACATACAACTCCTGACCTGCGGCCTGACCGGCGCCCGGCGGCGCCCGGCGGCGCCCGGAAGAGCCTCGTCCGCATCGCGGATCGGACCCGTGTCCGGGCGGAATGCAACTTCTGATTAGTATCCGCGGGTTAAGGTTCCCGCCGTCGCAGAAGGGCGGGGCACCTCGATGTATCGCGCGTTCGCTTGCCTGACCGAGGAACATACCGGCTGGGTGGTCGCCCTGGCCGCCTGCGTGTGCTGGATCTCCTGCGCGGTGGCCCTCAAGCTGGAGCAGCGCGTCCAGGTCTGCGCCGACGGGCACGGGCCGGTCTGGCTCCTGGCCTCGGGCTTCTCGATCGGGGCCGGGATCTGGAGCACCCACTTCATCGGCATGCTGGGCTACGATCCCGGCGTGGTGCTGGGCTACGAGCCGCGCACGACCCTGCTCTCGCTGATCGTCGCGATCGCGGCCGCCACCGTGGCCTTCCTGTTCGCCCGGGCCACGCCGTCGCGCTGGGCCGGGGCGGGGGCGGGCCTCGTGCTCGGGATCGGCATCGCCTGCATGCACTTCCTCGGCATCGCCGGCGTGCGGCTGCCGGGGCACTTCACCTGGGACCCCGCCATGGCCGCCACGGCGATCGCGGTGGGCTGCGGGCTCGCCGCCGCCGGCATGGCCATCCATGTCGGCGGCGCGGGCGCGCGGGCCCGGCTCGCGGCCGCGACCGTCCTGACCCTCGCCATCGCGGTCCTGCACTTCCTCGCCATGGCGGCCGCCCGCGTGGTGCCGGACCCGGCCCTGGCGGTCCCGCAGCTCGGCCTCGCCCGGGGCGTCCTGGCCGGCGGCATCGCCGGCGTGATGGCGGTGATCCTGGCCTTCGCGGCGCTGACGCTGATGCTGGACCACCTGCGCCGGATCAACGTCGCCCTGGCCCGGCAGGGCCGCATGCTGCGGGAGAAGACCCTGCTGCTCGACGCCACCCTCGACAGCATGGACCAGGGCCTCATCATGGTCGACGCCGGCGGCGTGGTCCGGGTCTGCAACGAGCGGGCTCTGGCGCTCCTCGACCTGCCCCGGGCGATGATGCAGGCGCGGCCGAGCTACCGGGCGGTGCTGCGCCACGAGGCGAGCCGCCGCGAGCGCCGGCGCCCGGACCGCTCGATCCGGACCTGGATCGAGCGCGGCGAGGCCGGGCAGACGCAGGTTCACGAGCGGGCGCGGCCCAACGGCCTCGTGCTCGAGATCCGCACCGTGCCCCTGGCGGATGGCGGCTTCGTGCGGACCTTCACCGACATCACCAAGCGGAAGGCCGCGGAGGCCGAGGTGGCGCGCCTCGCCCGCCACGACGTCCTCACCGGCCTGCCGAACCGGGCGCTGTTCCACGAGACCCTCGCGCGCAGCCTCGTCGACATCGTCCAGCGCGGCGGCGCCTGCGCGGTCCTGTACCTCGACCTCGACGGCTTCAAGAGCGTGAACGACAGCCTCGGCCACCAGGCCGGGGACGAGCTCCTCCGGCGCGTGTCGGCCGGCCTGCGGGGCATCGCGGGGGACGGGGCGGTGGCCCGGCTCGGGGGCGACGAGTTCGCCGTGCTCTCGGCCGGCGGCGCGGCCGAGGCCGAGGTCCTGGCCGAGCGCCTCATCGCGCTGTTCCACAGCCCGTTCAGCGTGGGCGGGCACCGGGTCGGCGTCGGCCTGAGCGTCGGCATCGCGCTGGCCCCCGAGCACGGGACGGATGCCGAGCCGCTGTACCGCCGCGCCGACCTCGCCCTCTACCGGGCCAAGGCCGAGGGCCGCGGCACGTACCGGATCTTCACCCCCGCCATGGACGAGGAGGCCGAGGAGCGGCGGGTGCTCGAGCGCGACCTGCGCCAGGCCCTCGACGACAACACCCTGAGCCTGCACTACCAGCCGCAGGTCGAGGGCCACACGGGGGCGCTCGTCGGGTTCGAGGCGCTCCTGCGCTGGACCCACCCGGTCCGCGGCAGCGTGTCGCCCAACGTGTTCGTGCCCCTGGCCGAGGAGACCGGCCTGATCGTGGCGCTCGGCGACTGGGTGCTGCGCGAGGCCTGCCGCGAGGCGGCCCAGTGGGCGCAGCCCCTGAAGGTCGCCGTCAACCTCTCGCCCCGCCAGTTCCAGAAGCCCGGCCTGCCCGAGACCGTCCTGGCGATCCTGGCCGAGACCGGTCTCTCGCCGGACCGCCTGGAGCTGGAGGTCACCGAGAGCATCATCATCAACGACATGGCGCGGGCCGTGGGCATCCTCCGCCGCCTGAAGAGCTACGGCATCCGGATCAGCATGGACGATTTCGGGACCGGCTACGCGTCGCTCGCGACCCTCCAGGCCTTCCCGTTCGACAAGCTGAAGATCGACCGCTCCTTCGTGGCGCAGCTCGGGACCGGGCCACAGGCCGCCGTGATCGTCCGGGCCGTGCTCAGCCTCGGCCGCAGCCTCGGCATGGGCGTCGTCGCGGAGGGCGTCGAGACCCACGCGCAGATGAAGTTCCTGACCGAGGAGGCCTGCGGCGAGATGCAGGGCTTCCTGTTCGGCAGGCCGCGCCCGATCACCGACTACGCCGCCGCGGTCGGCGGTCCCGCCGGCCCCGCCGAGGAGTCCGCCCGGGCCGAGCCGGGCCTCGCCGCGGTCGGCTGAGCGGGATCGCCGATCCGCCGCCGGGAACCCGCCCGATCGCTCCGACGTTGGCCCCGCAGATTGGATCACTTCTAAGGTCCAAGCTCTCGTCCCCCGCCGGGACGGCCCCCGGGCCGCCGGCCTCACAGGAGCCCGACCATGAACGCCAAGTGCGAGACCTGCCGGTTCTTCGACGAGCACAAGGGCAACGGCGCCGTCGCGCAGAACGATGCCGGCCTGTGCCGCTTCAACCCGCCGGTCAGCCAGCCCGCGCCCGAGTCCAAGGGCCTCTGGCCGGTGGTCGCCGCCCAGGACTGGTGCGGCCACTACACCGCCGAGATGACCGCGGCCGAGTAGGCGCGTCCGCGGCGCGACGATCGGGGCCGGCCTTCGGGTCGGCCCTTTCGTTTGGGCGGGTCCCGGCGCGGCCCGCCGCAACTTTCGCGTCCCCGGCCGCGCCGCCCCCCCTGACCATCGCGGGAGCGGGCTCTACCTTGGAGCCGATCCAGGGTGCCGCCGCTTTGCGGGATGTCTTGCCGGGATGTTCCGCCGGGATGTTCCGCCCGCGGGCCCCGGCGACCGGGATCCCGTCCGCGCCTTCGTGATCTGAACCGGAGAGAGACTTGATGGTGAGCGCCGAAACCGTGCCCCAGGACCCGGGCGCCAGACCTGCGCGGACCGACGCACCGGTCCTCGCCGCCGTCACGTTCACGGTGAACGGCGAGCGGCGCACGCTCGAACTCGACACCCGCACCAGCCTGCTCGACGCCGCGCGCGAGCACCTGCACCTGACCGGGTCCAAGAAGGGCTGCGATCACGGCCAGTGCGGCGCCTGCACGATGATCGTCGACGGGCGGCGCATCAACGCCTGCCTGACGCTGGCGATCATGCACCAGGGCGCCGAGATCGTGACCGTCGAGGGCCTGGGGCAGCCCGACAGCCTGCACCCGATGCAGGCGGCCTTCGTCAAGCACGACGGCTACCAGTGCGGCTACTGCACGCCGGGCCAGATCTGCTCGGGCGTGGCCGTCCTGGAGGAGATCAGGGCCGGCATCCCGAGCCACGTCACGGCCGATCTCGGCGCGGCGCCGCAGGTGACCGAGACCGAGATCCGCGAGCGGATGAGCGGCAACCTCTGCCGCTGCGGCGCCTATTCCAACATCGTCGAGGCGATCACCGAAGTCGCCGGGAGCCGCGCATGAAGTCCTTCACGTACGAGCGCCCGGGCACGCCCGCCGCGGCCGCCGCCGCCGTCGCCGCCACGCCCGACGCCAAGTTCATCGCCGGCGGCACCAACCTGCTCGACCTGATGAAGCTGCAGATCGAGACCCCGCGCCACCTCGTCGACGTGAACGGGCTCGGCCTCGACGCGGTCGAGCCGACCGAGGAGGGCGGCCTGCGCATCGGCGCCCTGGTGCGCAACACCGATCTCGCGGCCCATCCGCGGGTGCGCGCGGATTACGGGGTCCTCGCCCGCGCGCTGCTCGCCGGCGCCTCCGGCCAGCTGCGCAACAAGGCGACCACCGCCGGCAACCTGCTGCAGCGGACCCGCTGCCCGTACTTCTACGACACCGCCCAGCCCTGCAATAAGCGCCAGCCGGGCTCTGGCTGTTCGGCGCTCGACGGCGTGAGCCGCCAGCTGGCGGTGATCGGCGGCAGCGAGGCCTGCATCGCCACGCATCCGGGCGACATGGCGGTGGCCATGCGCGTCCTCGACGCCACCGTGGAGACGATCGACGCCGGGGGCGCCGCGCGGAAGATCCCGATCGCCGAGTTCCACCGCCTGCCGGGCGACGACCCGTCGCGCGACACGAACCTCGAGCCCGGCGAGCTCATCACCGCGGTGACGCTGCCGAAGCCCGTTCCCGGGACGCACATCTACCGCAAGGTCCGCGACCGCGCCTCCTACGCCTACGCGCTGGTCTCGGTGGCGGCGATCCTGGGCAAGGACGGCTCCGGCCACGTCGCCTTCGGGGGCGTCGCCCACAAGCCCTGGCGGGTCGAGGCGGCCGAGGCCGATCTCCCGAAGGGCGCCCGGGCCGTGACCGACCGGGTCTTCGCCGACGCCAAGCCCACCCACGAGAACGCCTACAAGCTGAAGCTCGCCGAGCGGACCCTCGGCGCCGCGCTCAACCAAGCGAGGGCCTGAGCCATGAAGTTCGACACCGCCGCGGGCCCGAACCCGATCGACCGCCTCAAGGTCGTCGGCCTGCCCACCGACCGCATCGACGGCAAGTACAAGACCACCGGCACCGCGCCCTACGCGTACGAGCGCCACGACGCGGCCCCCGACGCCGCCTACGGCTACGTGCTGGGCTCCGCCATCGCCAAGGGCCGGGTGCGCAGCATCGACACGGCCTCGGCCCGGCAGGCGCCCGGCGTCATCGGGATCGTCACCACCCTCGACACGCTGCGGATCGAGCGCGGCGTGATGAACGTCGCCTACCTGTTCGGCGGCGACGTGATCCAGCACTACCATCAGGCGATCGCCGTCGTGGTGGCCGAGACCTTCGAGCAGGCCCGGGCGGCCGCCTTCCTGGTGACGGTCGATTACGCCCCCGAGGCCGGTGCGTTCGACCTCGCCGCCGCGGCGAAGACCGCCGAGCCGGTCCCGGCCGACAGCGGCGAGGGCAGCGGCGGCAACGGCGAGGAGCGGACCGGCGACTTCGAGGGCGCCTTCGCGCAGGCCCCCGTGACGCTCGACGCGACCTACACGACGTCCGACGAGAGCCACGCCATGATGGAGCCGCACGCCACGACGGCGGCCTGGGACGGCGACCGGGTCACGCTCTGGACCGCCAACCAGATGATCGGCTGGGGCCACGGCAGCCTCGCCAAGATGCTCGGCCTGCCGAAGGACAAGGTCCGGCTCGACGCGCCCTATGTCGGCGGCGGCTTCGGCGGCAAGCTGTTCGTGCGCGCCGACGCGGTGCTGGCGGCGCTCGCCGCGAAGGCCACCGGGCGGCCGGTCAAGGTGGCGCTGACCCGCCCGCTGATCGCCAACAACACCACGCACCGCCCGGCCACGATCCAGCGGGTCCGGATCGGCGCCCAGCGGGACGGCACCATCACGGCGATCGCGCACGAGAGCGTCTCGGGCAACCTGCCGGAGGGCGATCCCGAGACGGCCGTGAACCAGACCAAGTACCTCTACGCGGGGGCGAACCGCCTGACCGCCATGAAGCTCGCCCGGCTCGACCTGCCCGAGGGCAACGCCATGCGCGCCCCCGGCGAGGCCCCGGGCCTCGCGGTGCTGGAGGTCGCCATGGACGAGATGGCCGAGAAGCTCGGCCTCGACCCGGTGGAGTTCCGCATCCGCAACGACACGCAGGTCGTCCCGACCCAGCCGGACCTGCGCTACTCCCACCGCGACCTCGTCGGCTGCCTCAAGCTCGGCGCCGAGCGGTTCGGCTGGGCCAGGCGCAACCCGAAGCCCGGACAGGTCCGGGAGGGGCATTGGCTCGTCGGGCACGGCATGGCGGCGGCGTTCCGCGACAACATGGTGCTGAAGTCGGGCGCCCGGGTGCGGCTCTCCGCCGACGGCACGGTCACGGTCGAGACCGACATGACCGATATCGGCACCGGCAGCTACACGATCATCGCGCAGACCGCCGCCGAGATGATGGGCGTGCCCCTCGACCGGGTCGTGGCGCGGCTCGGCGACTCGGACTTCCCGGTCTCGTCGGGTTCGGGCGGCCAGTTCGGCGCCAACTCGTCGACCGCGGGCGTCTACGCGGCCTGCGTGAAGCTGCGGGAGGCGGTCGCGCAGAAGCTCGGCTTCAACGCCACCGACGCGGTGTTCGAGGAGGGCGAGGTTCGCGCCGGCAACCGCGCCATCCCGCTCGCCCGGGCCGCCGCCGACGGCGAGCTCGTGGCCGAGGACGCGATCGAGTTCGGTGAGTTCTCGAAGACCCAGCAGGTCTCGACCTTCGGCGCCCACTTCGTCGAGGTCGCGGTGGATGCCTATACGGCGGAGGTCCGGGTGCGGCGGATGCTGGCGGTCTGCGCGGCGGGGCGCATCCTCAACCCGAAATCCGCCCGCAGCCAGGTGATCGGCGGGATGGTGATGGGCACCGGAGCGGCCCTGATGGAGGAGCTGGTCGTCGACACCAAGCGCGGCTTCTTCGCCAACCACGACCTCGCCGGCTACGAGGTGCCGGTCCACGCCGACATCCCGCACCAGGAGGTGATCTTCCTCGACGAGGTCGACCCGATGTCCTCGCCCATGAAGGCCAAGGGCGTGGGCGAGCTCGGCATCTCGGGGGTCGGCGCCGCGGTCGCGAACGCGATCTACAACGCCACCGGCATCCGCGTGCGCGACTACCCGATCACCCTCGACAAGCTTCTCGACCGCATGCCGGACGCGGCCTGACCGGGGTGCGGGGACGTCCTGCCGGGCGTCCCCTACGGGTCCACGACGTGGAAGCTGGCCCGGGCCCGCATCACGAGGCGACCGTCCTCGTCGTAGGCGCTGGCGGTGAAGTCGTTCACCCCGGTCTCCTCGCCCTCGTCGTGCAGGAGCGCCGTCAGGGTCCGGCGCAGCAGGTCCCGCAGGGCGACCCGGTCCGAGAGGACCGTGCCCTCGTCGTCCCGGACGGCGACGTGGTCGGCGGTGTCGATGAAGTAGCGCGGCATGGGTGTCTCCAGGATCGGGATGACCGGGACGGGAGCGCCCGCAAGCCTCGCCGGCGGCCGATCAGGGATACAGATCGGGTCGGCGGCCGCACTCATCTGGGTTTGAAAGACCGGGCTCATCGTCCGGGCGCGAAGGCGCGCGGGCTCGAACGGAAGAGGGGCCGCGGATCCCCCGGCCCCTCGCTCCGTTGTTCCGTCGTTCTCCCCGGACGGGATCAGTACTTCCGGATGATCGGCTCCGGCGCCATCGGGACCGGATCCGCCCCGAACCGGTAGGTGAGGCCGGCGTAGATCGAGAGCGGCTGCGCCAGGGTCGTGGTCCGCGGGTCGTTGATCGACAGGTTGCCGGCCACTGCGCCCGTCTCGGCGAAGGTGCCGAACGTGGCGTAGCGGTTGTTGGTCAGGTTGGTGATCAGCCCGAAGATCTCCAGGTTCTTGCTGACCTGATACTTCGTCGTCAGGTTCATCACGTAGTAGGCCGGCAGCTTGCGGTTGAGGTTCGATTCGTCACCCCGGTAGTAGGACGACGAGAAGGCCGAGACGTTGAGGCCGAAGCGCCAGTTCGGGGTGATGCTGTACTCGAAGCCCGCCTTGATCTGGTGATCGGGGATCAGCGGGATCTTGTCGCCCGGCCGGACACGGATGCCGCCGTTCGGGATCACGTCGCCGCCCACGGCGCCGCCGGCCGCGCCGGTGCTCGCCAGGGGGTTGTTGGGCGACGAGAGGGTCGCGTTGAACTGGAAGGTCGCGTCGACCAGGGCGTAGTTGGCGTAGACCAGCAGGTCGGGCGTGACCGCGTACTCGGCGCCGACCTCGATGCCCTGGCGCCGGGTCGCCGGGACGTTGATGTAGTAGGCGCGGGCGGCGTTGCCCGCGACGGCGACCTGGTAGAGGTCGTTGCTCAGGTCGGTGCGGTAGACGCCGGCCTTGTAGGTGAGGGCGCCGCCCGACAGGAAGGCCGGGATCACGCCGCGGAAGCCGGCCTCGTAGGTCCGGCCGGTGACCTGCTTGAGCGGCGGATCGGCCACGAGCGAGTTCGGCAGCAGGCACGGCTGGGTCGGACTGGAGCAGGACAGCTCCAGCGGGGTCGGGGCGCGGTTCGATTCCGAGTAGCCGCCGTAGAGATTCAGCGCCGGGTCGAACTGGTAGGTCAGGCCCGCGAGCGGGTTGACCTTGGTGTACTCGTGCACGCCGGTGACGTCCGGCGAGAACCCGGTCTGGTCCCGGGTCTGGATGCGGGCGTAGTTGAGCCGGAAGCCGCCGGTCAGCGACAGCCGGTCGGTCACGTCCAGCGTGTCGGTGGCGTAGAGGCCGAGATACAGGGTCGAGCCGCTGACGTTGCCCGGCGCGAGGCCGATCGCCCCCAGCGTGCGGATGTCCGGCGTGCCGAGGCCCGGGATCGTGCCGTAATACGGGTTGTTCGGGTCGACGGTAATCGACAGGTTCGGGTTGATCACGCCCAGCTGGCTCGCCGACTTGAACGAGAAATTCGAGGCGTCGACGCTGCCGCCGACCACGAAGGCGTTGTTCAGGCCGAAGATCCGGTCGCGGTTGGCGGCCTGGAGCGAGCCGCCGTAGGATTCGGCCTCCGTCCGGGTCGTGTCGATCGTGCCGTACGGGATGTTCCGGACGAACGGGATCGTCTGGTTGTTCAGGCCGAGGATCGCGAACTGGTTGGCGTAGGCCCGGCGCGCCGCCACCTGGCTGGTGGGCGGCGCGTTCACGTTGAACGCGTCGTCCTGGTAGCAGAGCGAGCCCCGGAAGCTGCTGCGGCTGCTGCAGTTCTCGAAGTTGCCCTGGTTGCCGTCGACGTAGAACTCGCTGAAGCGCCGGTAATAGGCGTTGCCGGCGAGGTCCCAGGTCGGCGAGAGGTCGACCCGGCCGGTCAGCTGGAGCGTGCCCACCTGCGTCGTCTGGGTCTGCGGGTAGGTGAAGATCGCCCGCGGGTCGAGATGGGTGAAGTCCACCGGCGTGGCGGCGGCCGCGCCGTAGAAGCTGCGGGCGGCGAGTCCGATCAGGTGGAACTCCGAATCCTGCGAGCGGTAGCCGAGATCCGCGTAGAGGCGGCCGATCGTGCTCGGGTTCTGGTAGCGCCAGCCGCGGTCGTTCAGGCCGTCGCCGGTGAAGTAGAAGCTCCAGGGACCGGAGATCTTGCCGTACTCGAGGTAGCCGGCGGTGCGCGCGTCCGAGCCGCCCCAGGCCGAGATCTCGGTGCCCTGCCAGGTGAAGCCGTTCTTCATCTGGATGTTGACCGCGCCGCCGATGGCGTTGAGGCCGAAGACCGGGTTGCCGGTGACCACGTCGATGCGCTGGATCGCCTGCGGCGGGATCAGGTCGAAATTGACGACGTCGCCGAAGGCCTCGTTGATGCGCACGCCGTTCTGGTAGACGGCGAGCCCCTGTGGCACGCCCTGCACCGACGAGGCCGTGAAGCCGCGGTAGCTGAGATCGACCCGGTTCGAATTGCCCTGCGAGTCGTTGAGGTTCACCCCGGGCGTGCGCCGCGCCAGCGTGGCGATCACGTTGTCGGAGCCCTGATCGACCTCGATCTGCCGGGCCGTGACGGTCTCGACGGTGCTGGGGATCTTGTTGAGCGGCTGCTCGGAGCCGCGCAGCCGCACCCCGGCGGCCGGGGCCGGCAAGGTCGGCGCGGCCTGGGCGAGCGTATCGAGATTCTGGACGCCGCTGGAATTGCCGCCGCCCGCCCCCACCGGCGACGTCGAGACGACGCTGATCTCGCCGAGGGTGACGGATTGTTGAGCCTGCGCGACACCCGGCAACAGAGCCACGGACGCGATCAAGCTGCCTCGCAGGGCCCGCATATCTTCCCCCAACCTGGATTCGAAGGCACGCGCCGCTTCGCGTCGGCTGCGTGCGCCTCACTGATCTCGGGTCGGGTCGCGACCTCAATTCACATTCTGTTTAATCCCTGCGGGGGACGACTTGCGGGCTCGAATGATCGGGCCTGTGGCGCAAAGACAACAAAAGAGGAAGATGGCGGCAAGTCTTCGGGATTATTATGAAGGACATCGCGGGATAATTGCGCAATCGGGCCGGTCCTCCGGGGCGGCGTCCGAGGCCGCGCGCCGGGTCGTCAGGACCGGTCCCGGCTCTCACGGCGGCGGCAGGCGGACGGCGACCTCGTTCCGGCGCAGGAACGGGATCGCGAAGGGCGGGTCGTAGCCCATGACGAAGGGCGCGCCCGCCGGTGCGCGGCCGGCCGCCGCCAGGACGGCGGCGAGGATGCCCGCCTGCGCGGCCCGCGCCTCCGGGGTGAGGCGGCCGGAGAAGCGCAGGGCCGCGACCCGCTCGGCCGGGACCTCGACCAGCCGGACCCCCGGCTCGGTCGGGGCCGGCGCCCCGGCCGCCGCCACCGCGCGGGGCAGGAAGAACCGCATCGTGCCGGTGCCGTCCCGCTCCACCGGGACGGTCATGGCGATGGGCTGGGCGATGCGCTGGCCGCCGCTCTCGACCGGCGCCGTCATGGCGATGCGGTCCCCGGCCCGGTTCGCGCCGGTGATGTAGCGGAACAGCCGCCCGAAGGCGTCGCCGTCGCCCTGGCCGCGCGCGTCGGTCTCGACCGCGAGGCGCGGCGCGTAGGACCGGATCTCGACCCCGCGGTCGAGGCGCTCGACGACCGCGTAGGCGGGCTGCTCGTAGAGCGCCCGCACGCCGAAGATCCCGAGCACCGCCTCCGCCAGGGTGACGAGCGCGTACATGACCCTGTCCATGGGACCTCCGGGGGCGGGCGCGGCGTCTCCCGCGCGCGGAACCTCCCGCGGGAACATGGCGCCGGGACCGCCCGTCGCCGCCCGGCTGCGGCGTCAGGCCTCTGTCAGGTCTCTGTCAGGTCTCTGTCAGGTCTCCGCTGGTCCCGGCAGCGCCCCGCCGCGTCAGGGCTGCCCGCCCGGCTGCCCGCCCCTCGGCCGCCTCCGCCGCGCGCCGACGACCTTGCGCAGCACGCGCGAGACCTGGTCGGCGGAGTAGGGCTTGGGCAGCAGCTCGAAGTCGCGGATCCCCTCCTGGGCGAGGGCGTGGCTGTAGCCGGAGGCCAGAACCACCGGCAGGTGCGGCATCCGCTGCCGGAGGAGCCGGGCCAGCGCGATCCCGCCCATGCCGGGCATGACCACGTCGGAGAACACGGCGTCGAAGGCCGCGCCGTCGGCCCCGAGCTGGTCCAGCGCCTCCTCGGCGTTGGTCGCCCAGGTCGTCGCGTAGCCGAGATCCTCCAGGATCTGCGTGGCGAAGCGGCCGACCTCGATGTTGTCCTCCACCACCAGAACCCGCTGCCCCGCGCCGCCGGGGTCGAGGGCGGCGGCCTCCGCGGCGGCGGCGCAGGACGCCTCGGGCTCGACCTGCGGCAGGTAGAGCGTGAAGGTGGCGCCGCGGCCGGGCGCGCTCTCGACCGCGACGTCGCCGCCGGACTGCTTGGCGAAGCCGAAGACCTGGGACAGGCCGAGTCCGGTGCCCTTGCCCACCTCCTTGGTGGTGAAGAACGGCTCGAACACCCGCGCCAGCACGTCCGGCGCGATGCCGGTGCCGGTGTCGACGAGGTCGATCGCCGCGAACGGGCCGGGCGCGCCGGCATGGCCGCGGATCGGCGGCAGCGCCGCGCCGCAGCGCAGGCGCAGGGTCAGCGTTCCGGCGCCGTCCATGGCGTCCCGGGCGTTCACCGCCATGTTGACCAGCGCGGTCTCGAACTGGCTGAGATCGACCCGGATGAAGCAGGGCCGCTCCGGCAGCTCGGTCACGACCGCGATGCGGGCGCCCGTGACCGTGTCGAGGAGGTCGGCCACGCCGCGCAGCCGCGCGCCGACGTCGAGGATCTCGGGCTTCAGCGCCTGTCGCCGCGCGAAGGCGAGGAGCTGGCCGGTGAGCTTCGCCGCGCGGTCCACCGTCTCCGAGACGGCGTTGAGGTAGCGGGACCGGCGCTCCTCCGCCAGGTCCGGCCGGCGGAGGAAGTCGACCGACGAGCGGATGATCGTCAGGAGGTTGTTGAAGTCGTGGGCGACACCGCCGGTGAGCTGGCCCACCGCCTCCAGCTTCTGCGACTGCCGCAGCGCCTCCTCGGCGTGCCGGAGCGCCTCGGCCTGGGCCTTCTCGGCGGTGACGTCGCGGCCGTAGGCGTAGACCTGCGCGCCCTCGACGGAGGTGCGCCACGAGATCAGCCGCAGGGTGCCGTCCCTGTGCCGGTAGCGGTTCTCGAAATCGGTCAGGTCGCGCGCCGCGGCGGCCGCTTCGAGCGCCTCCTGGGTCGCGCCCGCATCCTCGGGCCAGATGAAGTCCAGGAAGCTGCGCCCCACCACCGCGGCGGGCTCGTGCCCCAGGATCGTCTGCCAGGCCGGATTGACCGCGCGGAAGATGCCGTCGGCCCCGACCACGGCCAGCAGGTCGCGCGAGTTGCGCCAGACCCGGTCGTGCTCGGCCGTGCGCTCGGCCACGCGCTGCTCCAGGGTCAGGTTGAAGCGCACGAGCTCGGCCATGAGCCGCTTCTGGTCGTCGATGTCGGTGCTGGTGCCGACCCAGCGGGTGACAGCGCCGTCGGCGCCCAGGACCGGCTGCGCCCGGGCCAGGAACCAGCGATACGCGCCGTCGGCGCGGCGCAGGCGGTACTCGGACTGGTAGTCGGCCCGCGACCGGACGGCCGCCCGCCATTCCTCGTCGACCCGGTCCTGATCGTCGGGATGGATGATCCCCCGCCAGCCCGCGCCGTCGAGGGTGCCGGGCTCCCGGCCCGCGTAGGCGTAGACGCGCGCGTTGAACCAGTTCGCCGCCCCGGCCGCGTCGGTCGCCCAGACGAAGTTCGGCAGCACCTGCGACAGGACCCGGAACTGCGCCTCGCTGGCGCGCAGGGCTTCCTCGGCCTGCTTGCGGGCGGTGATGTCGATCGCCGTGCCGATCACCCGCACGCAGCGCGCGCCCTCGAAGATCCCGCGCCCCTTGGCGGCGACCCAGCGCACGACGCCGTCCTCCTTGCCGACGGTGCGGTACTCCACGTCGTAGACGGCGCGCCGCGCGGGATCGAGGGCGGAGGCGTAGGCCGCGCTCGTGGCCGCCCGGTCCTCGGGATGCAGGCCGGCGTAGTAATCGGCCATCGTGACCGGCACGTCGGCCGAGATGCCGAACATCGCCTTGACCCGCGCGGGCCAGAACAGGGTGTCGGCGACGACGTCGACGTCCCAGAGGCCGATCTCGGCCGCCTCGGTCGCGAGCCGCAGGCGCCGCTCGCTCTCCCGCAGCTGCTCCTCGGTCCGGCGGCGCACCGTGTCGTCGAGATGCAGCCCGTCCCAGACCAGCGTGTCGCCGACGCGGCGGGGGGCCGAGATGATGCGCGTCCAGACGTGGGTGCCGTCCGGCCGGCGCATGGGCGCCGCGACGTCGAAATGCGCGAGGTCGCGGATCGCGGCGGCCTCCGCCTCGGCGACGGCGGCGCGGTATTCCGGCAGGATCAGGTCGTAGGCGACCGCCGGGTCGGCAAGCACGTCCCCGGCCGCCAGGCCGGTCATGCGCTCGAAGCCCTGCGACACGTAGAGGAAGCGCCGGTCGGCGCCGTCGGGGGCCATGGCGAGCTGGTAGACGTAGCCGCCCGGGAGGTGGTCGGCGAGGGCCCGGATCCGGGCCTCCGCCTCGCGCAGGCGCGCCTCGGCCTGGACGCGGCCGGTCGTCTCCGTGCAGGCGCAGTGCAGGCCGGCGACCCGGCCCGCCTCGTCGCGCACCGGCGCGTACGAGACGGTGAACCAGGTCGGCTCGTCGTAGCCGTGCCGGTTCATGGTCAGAGGCATGTTCTCGGACCACGTCGCCGCGCCGGCGAGCGCCCGGTCGATCAGGGGGCCGATCTCCGGCCAGATCTCCTTCCAGACGTCGCGGAAGCGCGCGCCGAGCGCCGCGGGATGCCTGTCGCCCAGGATCTCCGCGTAGGCGTCGTTGTAGAGGAAGACGAGGTCGGGCCCGAACGCCACGAACATCGGGAACCGCGATCCCAGGATCAGGCTCAGGGTCGCCCGCAGGCAGGGCGCCCAGCTGTCCGGCGGGCCGAGCGGCGAGCCGGACCAGTCGTGGGCGCGGATCCGGGCGCCCATCGCACCGCCCTCCGCGAGGAAGGCCGGGGGCGCGGTCCCGACGGTCTCAGGCATCGGACCAGGCGCGTGACTCGGACATGGGGCGAGGAACCGGCGGGACAGGACAGCGCCATCGGTGCCCCAGCGGGCGGGTTCGCGCAACCGCGTCGGCGCGCACGCGCCGCCCGGGACGCCGTGCGGGGCCCGCACGCCGTGTGGAGAACGCCCGGGAGAGCCCCAGAGACGCCAGCGGGACGCCAGCGCGATGTCCCCCTCAGGCGCTCCTGTCGCGGCCCGAGATCAGCCGGAGCTGCGCCGGCGGGCGCGCCGCCAGGGCGGCGGCGACCTTGCCCTCGAGTTCCCCGACGCGGAACGGCTTCAGCACGATCGCGTCGGCGCCGACGGCGCCGGCCTCGGTCAGGGCGGTGGTGTCGGCGAAGCCGGTGACGAACAGGACCGGCAGCGCCGGCCAGCGCTTCCGCACCTCCAGGGCCGTCTCGGCCCCGTTCATGCCCGGCATGGCGAAGTCCATCACGACGAGGTCGACGCCCGGATCCGCCTCCAGGGCGGCCAGGGCCTGGAGGCCCGAGGCCGCCTCGCGCACCGCGTAGCCGGCCTCGATCAGGCGGGTCGTCGTCACCTCGCGCACCTCGGCGTCGTCGTCGACCACGAGGAGCCGGGGGCCGCTCCCGGGCGGGTGCGTCCGCGCGGCCTCGGTCGCGGCCGGCAGGCGGGGCACGGCGCCCTCGGGCTCCGCGGCCCGGGGCAGGTAGACCTTGATCGAGGTGCCCTCGCCCGCGACCGTGTCGATCCGGATGCCGCCGCCGGACTGCTTGACGAAGCCGTAGACCTGGGCGAGCCCGAGACCCGACCCCTTGCCGACCTCCTTGGTGGTGAAGAACGGCTCGAACACCCGCGCCAGCACGTCCGGCGTCATCCCGGTACCGGTGTCGCTCACCGCCACCATGACGTAGGCGCCGGGCGCCGGCTGCTCGGGCCGCGTCGGCGCCCCGGTGACGCTGACATTGGCGGTCTCGATGGCGAGCCGGCCGCCCACCGCCATCGCGTCGCGGGCGTTGATGGCGAGGTTCAGGATCACGAGCTCGATCTGGGTGGCGTCGACCAGGGCCGGCCACAGGTCGGGCTGAAGGGTCGTCTCGATCCGGACCGCGCCGCCGATCGAGCTCTGCAGCAGGTCGCGCATCGAGGCGACCGTCTGGTTGAGGCTGACCGGCGTCGGCTCCAGGCGCTGGCGCCGGGAGAAGGCGAGGAGCTGCGCGGTGAGCCGGGCGCCGCGCTCGGCGGCCCCGCGCATCATGGCGAGGCGGCGCTTCGAGCGGGTGTCGGAGACGACCCTCTCGAGGAACTCGATGTTGCCGGCGATCACCGTCAGCAGGTTGTTGAAGTCGTGCGCGACGCCGCTCGTGAGCTGGCCGACCGCGTCCAGGCGCTGGGCGAGGCGCAGGGCGTCCTCCGCCCGCTCCCGCTCGACGATCTGGGCCTGAAGGGCCTCGTTCGCCGCGGCGAGTTCGCGGGTCCGCTCGGCGATGCGCACCTCCAGCGTCTCGTTGAGCGCCTGCAGGGCGGCCTCGGCCTCGCGCTTGTCGGCGCGGGCCCGCGCCTCGGCGAGCGCCCGGACGATCGTGCGCGGCATGCGGTCGAGGCGCTGCTTGACGACGTAGTCGGTGGCGCCGTTCTTCAGGGCCTCGACCGCGACGTCCTCGCCGAGCGTGCCCGAGCAGAAGATGAACGGCGTGTCGGGGCACTGCGCCCGGGCGATGCCGAGGGCGCTCACGCCGTCGAAGGTCGGCAGGACGTAGTCCGCCAGGATCAGGTCGTGCCGGCCGGCGACCGCCGCGCGGGCGAAGGCGTCGCGGGTCATCACCCGCTCGATCGCGACCGGGTGCCCGAGGGTCTCCAGCTCGGCCTCGATCAGCTCGGCGTCGAGGTCGCTGTCCTCCAGGTGGAGGACGCGCAGCGGCCCCGCGGAAGGTCCGATCACGCGTTCGATGGCCAGCCTCCCCGGTACGGCGGCGGCTCGTTGAGGAGGGCCCAGAACACGCCGATCTCCTTGATCGCCGCGAAGAATTCCTCGAAGGCGACCGGCTTCACCACGAAGGCGTTCACCCCGAGATCGTAGGAGCGCACGAGGTCGGTCTCCTCGCGGGACGAGGTCAGCATCACCACCGGCACCTGGCGGGTGACCGGGTCGCCCTTGATCTTGGCGAGCACCTCCAGGCCGTCGACCTTGGGCAGCTTCAGGTCGAGCAGGACCACCGCGGGGTCCTGGGCCTGCCGCTTCTCGTGCGCGCCCCGCCGGTAGATGAAGTCGAGGGCCTCGGCGCCGTCGCGGCAGATGACGATCTCGTTGGCGAGCTGGCTCGATTCGAGCGCCGCCAGCGTCAGCTCGATGTCGTTCGGGTTGTCCTCGACCAGGAGGATGGGCTTCAGTCCCGCCATCAGTGGGCCTCCTCCCGGATCGGCAGGGTGAAGTAGAAGGTGGCACCCGCGCCGAGCCTGCCCTCGGCCCAGGTCCGGCCGCCGTGGCGCTCGACGATGCGCCGGACATTGGCGAGGCCGATCCCCGTGCCCTCGAACTCCTCGACCCGGTGCAGCCGCTGGAACACGCCGAACAGCTTGTCGACGTAGGCCATGTCGAACCCGGCGCCGTTGTCGCGCACGTAGTAGACCGCCTCGCCCTCCCGGGGCGGGAGGCTGCCCATCGCGATCACCGCCTCCGGGGTGCCGCGGGTGTACTTCACGGCGTTCGACAGCAGGTTCTCGATGACGAGCCGCAGCATCACCGGGTCGGCGTAGGCGCGGCCCAGGGGCGCGATCTCCCAGCGGAGGGTCCGGTCGGGGGTGACGTCGCGCAGGACCTTCCGGCGGACCTCCTCGACCAGGGCGTTCATGTCGCCCCAGACCTTGTTGAGGGCGTGCCGGCCCATCTGCGAGAAGCTCAGGAGGCTGTCGACCAGGGTGCCGGCCGAGAAGGCCGCCTCGATGATCGTCTCCACGTAGTGCCGGCCCTTGTCGGAGAGCTGGGCGCCCTCGCGGGTCTTGAGCAGGTTCGCGTAACCGACGATGTGGCGGAACGGCGCGCGCAGGTCGTGGCTGACCGAGTACGAGAACGCCTCCAGCTCCTTGTTCGAGCGCTGCAGCTCCTCGCTCATGGCGGCGAGCTCCTCGGCCCGGCGGAGCACGATGCCGAGCACCGAGGCGCGCAGGTCCTTGGCGGCCTCCACCTCCGGGTCGGACCAGGGCAGGGAGCGGCCCTGCACGGTCTCCTTCCAGATCTCGAACGACTTGCGCGGGTGCAGCCGGTCCGGGCCGCCCTCCGGGTCGGGCCGGACGGCCTTCACGGGGTTGCCGCCCCACTTCACCGTCCGCACGACCTCGGGCCTGAACCAGAGGATGTAGCTCGCGTACTTCTTCGAGACCGAGATCGCCAGGAGGCCGCTCGCCCGGTCGGCGAAGGCGGCGGCGGCCGGGAACGCCTCCGACAGGGCCTCGGAGACGAAGACCTCCTCGGCATCCTCGCGCTCGGACAGCCACCGATAGAGGGCGCGGACCTCGCGCTCGGTCGGCGTCGCCCCGAGCAGCCGGCAGCGGTCCGCCGTGACCACCGCGGCGCCAGTCGCGTCCACCAGGGCCAGGACGTCGTCGGGGTGGTTGAGCAGGCCGTCGACGAAGCTGTCCTCCTCGGCCATGAACGCGAGGAGGCGCGCCTGCACGGCGCCCAGCGCCAGCCGCTTTTCGGACTGGGCGCCGCGCTCGCGGGCCGAGAGCTGCAGGGCGAAGATCTGGGTGAGCACGTCGCAGGCGTTGCGCGCCTGGAGGGGCACGCGCCTGGGCGCGCGGTTGTGGCAGGAGATCAGGCCCCAGAGGGCGCCGTCGACGAGGATCGACACCGACATGGACGCCATCGTGCCCATGTTGCGCATGTACTCGACATGCACCGGCGAGACCGAGCGCAGCACCGACTGGCTGAGGTCCAGCGGCCGGCCGGAGGGCGTGGTGGCCGGCCGGATCGGCACGGGGACGTAGCCGGCATCCGGGATGATGCGCAGCCGGTTCCGGCGGTAGAGCTCGCGCGCCTGGGCCGGGATGTCGGAGGCGGGGAAGCGCAGGTCGAGGTAGGAGGGCAGGACGCCGTTGCCGGCCTCCGCCAGCACCGTGCCGTGCCAGTCGCGGTCGAACCGGTAGACCAGGGCCCGGTCGAGGCCGGTGATCTGGCGGATGTCCTCGGCGACGAACTGGCAGAGGTCCTCGACGGTGCGGGCGGTCTGCAGGCGCTCGACGAAGGCCCGCAGGCGCGGGGTGAGCACGTCGACGCCGATCTCGGCCGCGGCCGCGTCGATCTCCTCCAGCTCCAGCACGACGAGTTCGTCGACCCGGTGGGCCGCGACCTCGTAGGCCTGGCGCCCGCCGGCGGTCTCCAGCGTCACCGTCCGGAGATAGAGGGCGCCGTCCTGGGGCTCCGCCGCCTCCAAGTGGTGGCGGACGACGGCCGCGAGGTCGGGCAGGGCCGCGTCGAGGACGGTGCCGACGGAGGCCGCCGCGGGGGCGTTGGCGCTCGCCTGGACGATGGTGAGGGACCGGGCCTCGAGGCCGAGCAGGAACCCGTGCGGCTGGACGCTGCCGACGATGTGGATGGGCTCGCGATCGCACGCGGTCAGGTCGAGACGCTGGGCCGCGCCGCTTCGAAGGTTCAAGCCGGGATTCGCCCCCTCACCGGGTCGGCCACAAAATTTAACGCCTGTTAACAGCCGGACCGGGCGGCTCCTATAGGCTTAAAGCACTGGTAAGGACGGCGCGCCCCGTCCGCGCCGCGTCCCCGCGCGCGGTCGCCGCCGGGCTCAGAGGGCCGGAGCCGCTTCATCCGCTCCCCGCGCGCGACGCCAGGTCGCACGGCGGGGCTCCGGCGGTCCCGCGGGGCGCCGAGCCTTCCGAAGGGGTGGTGGACACCCGGAAACCGCCCCGGCGGTCCGGTAACCGGCGGCGAGGGACGCCGCGCCGTCAGCCGCGCCCCAGCGCGTAGAATTCCGGGTTGGGCCGCATGTTGCTGACGTTCGCCAGCCGGTTCGACAGGCCGAAGAAGGCCGCGATGGCGGCGATGTCCCAGGCATCCGCGTCGTCGAAGCCGTGGGCCCTGAGCGCCGCGAACGCGGGCTCCCCGACCTGGTGGGCGGACTGGCTGACCAGCATGGCGAAGTCGAGCATCGCCTTCTGCCGGTCGGTGATGTCGGCCTTGCGGTAGTTGATCGCCACCTGGTCTGCGATCAGCGGGTCCTTGGCGCGGATCCGGAGGATCGCCCCGTGGGCGATGACGCAGTACTGGCACTGGTTGATGGCCGAGGTCGCCACCACGATCATCTCGCGCTCGGCCTTGGTCAGGTTGCCCGGTCGGTCCATGAGCGCGTCGTGGTAGGCGAAGAACGCCCGGAACTCGTCCGGACGGTGGGCGAGCACCAGGAACACGTTCGGGATGAAGCCGGACTTCTCCTGCACCGCCTCGATCCGCGCGCGGATGTCGTCCGGCAGCGTCTCCAGGCGGGGGATCGGGAAGCGGCCGATCGGGGCGTCTTCGGCTGGCACGGGGCGCTCCTCGCAGATCGTCGCGGATCGAGCCGGCGCCCGGGGCCGCCGGCCATCCCGGGCAGCCGATAGACCGAACGGTCGCGGCGGCGCAATCGCGCGCGGCCGCCGACGGCGGTGTCTTCTCACAGCCTCGACCTGACGCCTCGACCTGACGCCTCGACCTGCCATGGCCCTCTCGGTCGGCCTCAACTCTGCCCGAAAGCTTCCATTCGGTCCGTCCGAGATTCGGCGGTGCGCGTGCGGGCGCGCCGCGGGGAGGATGGTGTGCGACCGATGACGCCTTCGCCGAAGCGCTCACCGCCCTGGGGCGGCGGATCGAGGCCCGTCTCCCACCGGGACCGACGGTTGCCGAGCCCGCTCCGCGACTGAGCCGGAGGCGTGACCGGATCGTCCGAGACCCGCCCGCCGATCGCTGACCGGCGACGCGCCGGTTCTCACCCCGCCCCGCACCGACGGATCCAACCCGCGAGCCCGACAGCCGTGCGAATCCCATCCACGACCCGCATCCCGCGCCTGACCCTGCTCCTGCCGGTGATCCTGTCGGCGGCCCTGTCGACGGCTCTGTCGTCGGCCCTGCCGCGTCCGGCCAGGGCCGACGACAGCGTCGCGACCCTCGCGACCGGCGGTCTCGTCCTGAAGAAGACGGACCGGATCGCCCTCGTCTCCGAGGACCTCTTCCTGTCCGAGAAGGCGGTGCGGATCGTCTACCGCTTCCGCAACCTGACCGACCGGGACGTCGAGACGACGATCGCGTTCCCGATGCCCGACATCTCCGGGGGTCCCGACGCGATGCTGAGCATCGCCGACCCGAAGCACGACAACTTCCTCCGCTTCACCACCGAGGTCGACGGCCGGCCGGTCGACTCGCAGGTCGAGCAGCGCGCCTTCGTCACGCCGGCCGGCAAGCCGGAGGTCGAGGTGACCGGGCGGCTGCGGAGCCTCGGCATCCCCCTCGTCCCGACGGTCGAGGCGACCGAGGCCGCGCTGGCCGCCCTGGGCGCCGATCAGCGCCGCGGCCTCGTGGCGGACGGCCTCCTGGAGCCCCAGGACATGGGCAAGGGCACGACGAGCCTGTTCCCGGTCTGGACCCTGCGGTCGAAGTTCTGGCGCCGGCAGGTCTTCCCGGCGGGCCGCGACGTCGTCGTCCGGCAGAGCTACGTTCCGGGCGTCGGCGGCCTCTCCAGCCTGTCGTTCGGGACCCCGACCGAGGGCGCCGACGAGAAGGCCGAGTACGCGCGGAAATACTGCACGGACGCGGCCTTCCTGAAGGCGGCCCAGGGGCTCGCCCGCAGGATCGCGGCGGCGGGCGGGCAGGGGGTGCAGGCCTTCGAGCAGTACCTGTCCTACGTGATCACCTCCGGCGGCAACTGGGCCGGGCCGATCGGCACGTTCAAGCTGACCGTGGACAAGGGCGATCCGACGACGCTCGTGTCGTTCTGCGCCACCGGACTCCGCAAGACCGGCCCGACGACCTTCGAGAGCGTCGTGACGGATTACGTGCCTCGGCGCGACATCGACATCCTGATGCTCAAGACCACGACGGGCCGATGAGCGGCGGCGCGCCATCCTGCCCGGATCCGGAAGGCCCGATGGCCGATCGCGTCCAGACCGCCACAGGAGGATATCCGTGCGTAGCCAAGCCCGTCCGGCGCGCCTGAGCCCGCGATCGTTCCCCCGATCGATCCTCCGATCCGGTCTCGTCGGCGCAGTCTGTGCGCTCGGCACCGTCGGCGCCCGGGCGGCGCCGGATTGCGCCGGGATCCGGGACAGGGTCGAGACGCTGATCTGTGCCGACCCCGCCCTGACGCGGCTGGACGAGGAACTCAGGCGCCTGTTCGACCGGATCGTGGGCGAGACGCGCGGGGTCGACGGCGAGACCGGCCAGGCGATCGACACCTTCGGCGAGGACCACGCGCGCTGGCGCGCGCGGGTCCGCGATGCCTGCCCGGACACGGCCTGCCTGACGCGGGCCTACACCGCGCGGATCGCGCAGGTCCGGCGCGACTGGGGCCGGGCGCTGCCGGACACGCCGACGCTGCGCCACGTGGTCAACGCCCGTTTCGGCTTCTCCGTCGACGTGCCCGCCGACCTCGTCGCGGAGCCGCCGCCGGACAACGGCGACGGGCAGGCCTTCCGCTCGGCCGACGGCCACCTGCACCTGACGGTGTCGGGCCTGAACGACGTGCTCGACCAGGATCTCGACGCCGCCGTGGCCGCGGACCGGAAGACCTGCCTGCGGCAGCCGCCGGAATACGCGGCGCGCAAGCCCGGCTGGATCGTGCTCTCCTGCACGACGGCGGCCGGGATCCTGTATCGGAAGACCCTGCTGGCGGGCGGCCGCGGCGGCGCCTTCGTCACCCTGCGCGTCCGCTACCCCGCGGCCGAGCAGGCGCGCTGGCAGGCGGCCGTCACCACGGCCGCGACCTCGCTGCGGCTGACGGAACCGGGCCGGAGCGCCCGCTGACGGGCCCCCGGACACCCCCGGTCAGCGCGAGAAGGTCGTGGCCGTCTGCGCGGTCGACACCATCATGTTGTAGTCGTTCACGATCCAGGTCACGTCGCGCCCGGCGCCGCGCCGGGCGTCGCCCCTGGCCTTGGCGAGCTTGTCGTCGAACTCGCGCAGCTTGCCCAGGAGCGCGCGCGGCCGGCTCTCGAACACGTGGAAGGAGTTCGGGTTGGCGGCGCTGTACCCGTCCATGTCCTTCACGGCGACGGCGTAGCGCCCGAGCGCGGCGTCGAAGGCCGCCATGTCGACGACCGGCTTGGCGTCGGTGGGCAGCAGGTCCATGACCTTGCGGCAGGCAGTCATCACGTTCGCGACGTGCCAGCGCGCCTTGCGGCCCTCCCGCGCCTCGATGGCGGCGAGTTCCAGCGCGTCGCTCCTCTCCTTCTCGACCCGCAGCGCGGCGTCGACCTTGGCGCGCGCCGCCAGGAAGGCCGGCCCCGCGACGGCGAGCTTGGCGTGGAGCGCCTTGCCCTGCTCCATCTTGTCCGCGCGGTAATCCTGCCGCTCGTAGTAGCCCTCCGCCTCGGTGACCGTCGGGGCGAGCGCCTGATAGGCGGCGATGTAGGTCTTCACGGCGCCGTCGAGGTCCGGCATCGCGGGCGGCTGCGCCGTCGCGGCCTCCGCCTTCGCGATCTCGCCGCGCACGTCGTAGAGCCCGTAGAGGCCGTAGATGATCCGCTCGCGGCCGGTCGGACCGGTCTTCATGTTGACCCAGCTCTGATAGCGGCCGAGCGATTCCTGCGCCCGCAGGGTCCGGTTGAGGAGCCCGACATAGGCGTTGAGCTTGCGGATCGTCTCCTGAGCCGGATCGCTCTCGGGCTTGGTCGCCGGCCCCGCCGGTGCCGGGGCAGAGGCCTGCGCGGGGGCCTGCGCGGGGGCCTGCGCACGGGCCGGGGCGGCGGCGAGCAGCGCCGTCAGCATCAACCAAGTCGTCGTTCTCAGGCTCGTCGCTCTCATGGGCGCTGGGGATCCTCCGGATGGTTCTGCCCCTGTAGCCGGCGTTCCGCGCGAAGACCAGACGCGGGATCGGGTCGATCGCGCCCAATAGATCTCTCGGGATCGACAGCGGCGCGTCTATCGGGGCGCTCGACGATCACATCCCCGATCATCGTCACGGGGACGATGATCTCGCGGGGCGTCGGAGCGCGAGGCCGGGAAGTCCATCGCGGGTGCCCGAAGCGTCTTCCCGGGCCTGCGGCGCGATCCGCCTCGTCCCGCGGCGGCGGATCGGGTAGAGGATCGGCCGATGCTCGACGGCCATCCCCGCATCCTGGCTGACCTGCGCGCCCGGCTGGCCGAGCCGCACCGGGTCTATCACGGCCAGGCCCATATCGACGCGCTGCTGGAGGCGTTCCGCGCCCGCCGCGGGATGGTCCACGATCCCGACGCGGTCGAACTGGCGATCTGGTTCCACGACGCCGTCTACCGGCCGGGCGCCGCGGACAACGAGCGCCGCAGCGCGGCGCTCCTGCGGGCGCTGCCGGAGGGCGCGGTCCCGGCGCCCACGCTGGCGGCGGCCGAGACGATGATCCTGGCGACCGAGCGGCACGCCGTCCCGGACGGTCTCGCGGCCGCGCTCGCCGCGGACGTCGCGCTCTTCCTCGACATGGACATGGCGATCCTGGGTGCGGCGCCCGCCGCCTACGACGGCTACGCCGCCGGCGTGGCGCGGGAATTCGTCCCGGTCGTGGGCGCGGCCGCCTACCGGCAGGGGCGCGCGGCCTTCCTGCGGGGGGCCCTCGCATCCGGCCGGCCGCTGTTCGTCACCGCCCGGGCCCGGGCGGAGCTGGAGGGGCCGGCGCGGTCGAACATGCGGCGGGAGCTCGCGGCGCTGGGCCGGTGAGCCGCGGCGGCGCGGGACTGGGTCACGGGTCGATGAGGTGCGGCACGAAGCGGGCCCGGTCGGTGGTGATGAGGCCGTCCGACTCGCGCAGGCACAGGCCGGCGGGCCGGTCGCCGACCATCCAGCTGCCGACCAGCGCGCGGCGGCCCGCGAAATCGGGCAGCTCCGCCAGGGCTTGCCGCACGTAGCCCTCGCCGCCGTAGGGCCCCTCGTCGCGCGCCGCGACGGCGCCGTCGCGCACGATCAGCACGTTGGCGCCCTCGCGCCCGTAGAGGGGCTTCTTCACGAAGCTCCGGCCCAGCGCGGCCTTGGCGGGGTCCGCCTCGAAATAGGTCGGCAGCAGGTTGGGATGGCCCGGCGCCATCGCCCAGAGATGGGCCAGCAGCCCCTTGTTGGAGAGCACCGCCTTCCAGGGCGGCTCCAGGAACCGGGTCGCGGCCGCGCCGACCGCGCGGCCGAACGGGTCGGCGAACATCCACTCCCACGGGTAGAGCTTGAACAGGCAGCCGATCGGGGCGCCGGCCGCGTCCACGAAGCGCCCGTCCGCGTCGAGCCCGATCGCCTCGACCGGCAGGAAGGGGGCGGGGCGGCCGGCCTGGAGCGCGCAGTCCTGGAGATAGGCCAGCGTGCCGCGATCCTCCGGCGCGTCGGGGAAGCCCGCGAAGGCGACGCCCTCCGGGGGCGCCACGGCGGCGAGGCGCGCCACCAGCGCCTCGTGCAGGGTGTTGAACTGGTCGGCGCCGGCGGGGAGGCGCCCCCGCGCCAGCCCGTCCTCCAGCCAGAGCCACTGGAAGACCGCGCTCTCGTAGAGGGCGGTGGGCGTGTCGGCGTTGTACTCGAGGAGCTTGGCCGGCCCGTCGCCCCCGTAGCTGAAGTCGAAGCGCCCGTAGAGGCTGGGATCGCGCCGGTCCCAGCTCGCCCGGATCGCGTCCCAGGCGTGCTCGGGGATCCGCAGCGAGGCGAGGATCACCGCGTCCCGGACCGCCCGGTCCACGAAGGCGAGGCAGAGGTCGTGCAGCGCGGCGCTCGGCGCCTCGATGGCGTCCTCGATCTCCGCGAGGCTGAAGGCGTAGTAGGCGCTCTCGTCCCAGTAGGGGGCGCCGTCGAACGTGTGGAAGGTGAAGCCGGCCCGCGCGGCGTGCTGGCGCCAGTCGGGCCGCTCCGGGACCGGCACGCGGCGCATCAGCCGCCCCCGGATCCGCCCCCGAACCCGCCGGCGCGGCCGCTCGAGCCTCCGGAGAACGCCGTCGCACGCCCGGTGCCGCCGAAGCCGCCGCGGCTGATCGTGCGCGGGGTCGCGCTCGTGGTGCGGGCGACCGAGGCGGGGACGTGGACCCGCGAGGCGCCGCCCGCGTAGGCGACCCGCCCGCCCGCACCGGTGCAGTAGCCGCCGCCGTGCCCGGCCGTCGCGGCCCCGGCCTCGTCGCGCTCCTCCTCGGGCGCGTGCGGGTAGAGCGGCTGGACCGGCAGGTCCTGCGCGTCCGTGCGCCCCATCATGAAGGCGGCCATCACCGGCAGGTAGCGGCCGCGCGCGGCCTCCGTGACCTGCGCGCCCGGGGTGCAGCCGCCGGTCCCGTGGTGGCGCTGGCAATCGGCCTCGGTCTCGTAGCGCGGCGCCGTCGCCGCGTAGGTCTCCTGCGCGCTCTTGTAGGCGGCGATGCAGGCCTCGGCGCCGCGCAACTGCTGGGCGATGCAGGCGCCGAGCGTCCCGTAGACGAGCGCCTCCTCCTCGCGCTGGGACGGGTCGAGGCCGCCGAGCGTCAGGGCGGCCGCGCCGGCGCCCGCGACCAGGACCAGCGACACGGCGGCCGAGCGCTTGGAGCGGCGGGTGGCGGCGAAGCCGGTCCCGGGCCCGCCGGCGGCGGCGTCACCGGAAGCGGCGGGAGGTGGCGCGGTCTCCGTCACCGGCCCCTCAATAGGTCATCGAGGCGGCGTTCACGACGCCGCCCGCCAGCGAGGCCGCGCCGAGGAGGATCGCGGCGGCGGCGCGGTCCTCCTCGATGCGCCGCGACAGGTCCGGCACCGCGAGGCGCACGAGCCAGTAGATCGCGATCTGGATCACCAGGGCGATCAGCCCCCAGATCAGGCAGTCGAGCAGCGACCGCGCGTTGTAGATCGCCACCGCCAGCGGCAGGGTGAAGCCGACCAGGCTCCCGCCCAGCGCGACGGCGGCCGCCGTCACGTCCCGGCGGATCAGCGCGAGCTCGTTGTGCGCGGTGGCGAGGGTGTAGATCAGCAGATAGAGGCCGATCAGCCCGGTCGCGGTGCCGAGATAGAGCAGGAAATCGGGCAGTCCGGAGACGAGGGTCACGCAAGACCCGCCGTCTCGCCGGTTCCGATCGTCGCGAGCATCGCGGCCGGACAGGTCTCCCGGTCGAATCGCCCGACACGCGAAGCGGATATCGGGGCTGATTGCTGCGCGCGGGACCGATTCACACGCGCGAATCCACGCAATTTCCCGCGCGGTGTCAAGCTTGTCGGGGATTTCAGGGGGTTAGACTGGCGGCAATACGCGCAGGACCCGCCTCGAAGGGCCCGCCTCGGAGGACCGGCCGCTACCAGACCAGCCGCTCGATCACCGCGTCCGGATGCACCGCCTGCCGGCCGAGCCATTCCGCCACGTCGCCCAGGCGGTGATGCGCGGCCGTGACGCCGAGTTCCTCCGCGTGGATGCCGCGGGCCACCAGCAGGCTGGCGATGCCGACGCCGCGGGCGCCGGCGATGTCGGTGCGGATCGCGTCGCCGATCGCCAGGACCCGCGCCGGGTCCACCGGGACCCCGGTGAGCGCTGCCCCCTTGGCGAGCGCCGCCTCGTAGACCGGGCGGTGCGGCTTGCCGGCGTAGACCACGGGGCCGCCGATCTCCGCGTAGGCCGCCGCGAGCAGGCCCGCGCAGGGGATCAGGCGGTTGCCGCTCTCCACGACGAGGTCGGGATTGGCGCAGATCATCGTCAGCCCGCGGGCCGCCAGGCGCTCCAGCTCTGGCCGGTAATCGTCGGGGGTCTCGCTGCGGTCGTCGAACAGGCCGGTGCAGACGACGAGGTCGGCCTCCGTCTCCGGGACGAGGCTGAGGTCGAGCCCCTGGAAGATTCCGAGGTCGCGCTCCGGCCCGAGATGCCGGATCCGGGCACCCGGGCGCGCGGCGATCAGGTCGTGGGTGAGGTCGCCCGAGGTCAGGATCGCGTCGTAGGCCTCCCGCGGCACGCCGAACCGGTCGAGGATGCGGCCGACGCCGTCGCCGGGCCGGGGCGCGTTCGAGACGAGGACGACCCGGCGCGGCCGCGCGCCCGGGAGGCCGCGGAAGCGGATCAGCGCCTCGCCGGCGGCCGTGTGGGCCTTCTGGCCGTCGTGCAGCACGCCCCAGACGTCGCAGAGGATCAGGTCGTACCGGTCGGCGACCTCGGCGAGGCCCTGGAGGGTCGGGATCGGCGCGGGGGTGGTGCTCATGGGAGGTCCTGGATGCAAAAGGTCCGGGACCTTTTGTGGAGGCGGGGCAGCGCCCTGCGATACAGCAGGGCCGCGCCCTGACAACCCGCCAGCGCGCGCAGCCCTCCGGAAACCCCTTACGGGCGCCCCGCCGGTCCCAGCCGGTGCTCGGCGAAGAAGTCGAGCATCGCCCGGGACGCGTCGGGCCCCTCGGGATCCGTATAGCTGCCGTCGGGGCGGCCCCCGGACCAGGCGTGGCCGGCGCCGCGCACCCGCCAATCCTCGACCACGACCCGGCCCGCCTCGTCCCGGTAGCGGGTGCGGGTGAAGGGGTGGCCGCGGCCCTCGAAGGTCTCCGACCGCGGCGTCAGCCCGGCGACCTTGGCCTGGGCGAGCACCTGATCGGCGTTGCGCACGCTCACGGTACCGTCGTCCTCGCCGTGGAAGATGATCGTCGGGACGCGGGTGGCGGGCGCGGGCGTACCGAAGGATGTCGGGGTGCCGAGACCGGGGGCGCCGACCTGCATGGCCATCAGCGCCGAGCCGAGGTCCCGGGCGCAGCCGGCCGCGAGGCCCGAATGCACGCCGACGGCGGCGTAGAGATCCGGGTAGGCGCGAGCGATGTTGAGGGCGGCGGCGCCGCCGGCCGACAGGCCGGCGATGTAGACCCGGGCCGGGTCGATCGGGTGCTCCGCCATGATCGCGCGGGTGAGGCCCGCGATGATCGCCGGCTCGCCCGCGCCGCGGCCCTGGTCCCGGGGCTCGTACCAGTTCCAGCAGCGCTGGGCGTGGGCCTGGCGGCTCTGGGCCGGGTAGGCCACGAACACGCCGGCGCGCTCGGCGAGGGTGTTCATGCCGGTGCCGGCGGCGAAATCGTCCGGGTTCTGCGTGCAGCCGTGCAGCATCACGATCAGCGGCGCCGCCCGGTCCGGGTGGCTCGGGATGAACAGCTTGTACTCGCGGGTGCCGGCGGGCTCGGCATGGGTCAGGGACACGAAGCGGCCCCCGGTCCCGCCCGCCCGGTCGGCGGGCGGCGGGGCCGGCGACCGGAGCGGGTTGCCCAGGCCCTTCAGCACCGGCGCGAGCCCGCGCACGACCTGCCCCACCACCTCGCGCATCCGCGTCCCGGACTCCGCCGCGGGACTGCGCGTCTCGGCGGCCGGCGCGTCGCGGCGCGCGGGAGGCTGCGGCGCGGCCGGCGGATCGGCGGGCGGAGCCTTCTGCCCCCCGAGGCTGCGCTGGATGAGGGCGGTCGCCTCCTCAAGCCGGCCGAGGCCGGTCAGGCGGGTGGCCTCGATCATGTCGGCGAAGGGTGACGGGCCGGTCTTGTCGTCGCGCTGTCCGTCGCGACTGCCGAAATCCTCGGTCATGCGTGCGCGCCTCACTGCCTCAGCATCTCCGTCACGGCCGGATCCGGCGCGCCCGTGCCTCCCCCGAGGGAGCGCACCGGCACCGCGCGGGCCAGCCTCCGTCACCCCGCGAGAGGCTCCGTCGACGGCGTTTTGTGCATTGCAATAAACGCCCCTGTGCGATGCGGCAACAGCCGGCGGCGCGCGGCAGGCGTGCGGATCGGAGAGCGGGACGGACCGGCGATCAGGCCGGATCGTCCGCCCCGATATACTCGGCCCAGATCGCGGCAGGACCGAGGCTCGCGCGGAAGCTGTCGTGCCGGGCGCGCTCTGCATCCGTGAGGCGAGACCGGTAGGGGCGGGGCGCCGCCGGAGCCGCCGACGCCAGGGCCGCCGAGCCGGCCACCGGGGCGGCTGTCGCGGCCTCCAGGAGGCCGAGGCTGGTCTGCTTGCCGCCGAGCAGCTCGACGTAGACCTCGGCCAGGATCTGCGCGTCGAGGAGCGCCCCGTGCTTGGTGCGCCGGGTGTTGTCGATGCCGTAGCGGCTGCAGAGGGCGTCGAGGTTGTTGGCCGCACCCGGGTGCTTGCGCCGGGCCATCGGCAGGGTGTCGACGACGTCCTCCAGCTGGATCGGCGGCGGGGCGTTCGCGCCGAGCCGGGCGTATTCCATGTTGAGGAAGCCGACGTCGAAGGGCGCGTTGTGGATCACGAGCCGCCCGTCGGCCAGGAAGGCCAGCAACTCGCCGACGATCTCGGCGAAGAGCGGCTTGTCGGCGAGGAACGCGTCGGACAGGCCGTGGACGTTGAAGGCGCCCTCGGAGACCGGCCGCTGCGGGTTGCAGTAGCGGTGGAAGGTCCGGCCGGTGGGGATGTGGTTGAGGAGCTCCACCGCGCCGATCTCGATCAGCCGGTCGCCTCCCTTCGCCTCCGTGCCGGTGGTCTCGGTGTCGAGGACGATCTCGCGCAGCATGGGTCTCGCGACTCGCGGGGGGGTGGGGGCGGACCCTAGCGGGATAAGCCCGAGCGGTTAACCCGCCCTGCACGGCCGTCCCCGTCCATCACCGTCGACCAACCGTCGAGCGCCTCGCCCTACCGAGAGGTGTTGCGGTAGACGCAGACGGGTCCCCGGTCCTCGTAGCCGCCCGGGCAGGCGGTGACGCAGGCGCCGGCCGCGACCTTCTTCGGCGGCGGGCAGTTGGCGGCGTACTGGGCCTGCGCGGGCCCGGCCGCCAGCAGCGCGAGAAGGGTTGCGGCCCGGATGCCGCCCGACCGAATGCGATCAATCCCGCCCCAGCGCCGCGCCATCACGTCCATCCTGCCGTCCGTATTCCCCCCGGAACACAACCGCAGATATTCAATCCTCCGGGCGTTTCATCCGTCGCCGCGGTGCGGCGGCGCACGGTGCGCCGTCAGGCGCGCGACGATCCGCGCGACCGCGGCCTCGGCGGCGGCGAAACCCCGGCCCGTGTCGATGACGAAATCTGCCCGGGCGCGCTTCTCGGCGTCGGGCATCTGCTTGGCCAGGATCGCCGCGAAGGCCGCCTCGGTCATGCCGGGACGCGCGAGCACCCGGTCGCGCTGGATCTCGGGCGGGGCGCTCACCACCGCGACCGCGTCGCAGCGGCCCTCGCCGCCGGTCTCGTAGAGGAGCGGGACGTCGAGGACGACCAGCGGCGCCGCCGCGTGCCGCGCCAGGAAGTTCGTGCTGGCCGCCCGGACCAGGGGATGGACGATGGCCTCCAGCGCCGCCATCCGGTCGGGCGCGTCGAGCACCGCGGCGCGCAGCCGCGCCCGGTCGACGCCGCCGTCGTCGCCGAGCACGCCGGGAAAGGCCGCGCCGATCGCCGCGGCGGCCGCGCCGCCCGGCCCGTAGAGGGCGTGGACGGCGGCGTCGGCGTCGTGGACCGGGACGCCGCGCTCCGCGAACATCCGGGCCGTGGCCGACTTGCCCATGCCGATCGAGCCGGTGAGCCCGAGGATGACGGGTCCGGATCCGGCCTTCGGGGTCATCCGGCGAGGTCCGCCACGATCCGGTCGCGCAGCTCGGGGGTGACGGCGGGGCGCGGGCCGAACCACGCCGCGAAGCCCGGCACCGCCTGGTGCAGCAGCATGCCGAGCCCGTCCACGGCGGCGAGCCCCCGCCGCCGCGCCGCCGCCAGGAGCTCGGTCTCCAGGGGCGCGTAGACGATGTCGGCCACGGCCGCGTCCGCCGGCAGGGGCGACAGGTCGACGGCGAGGGGCGGCTGGCCCTTCATGCCCAGGGACGTGGTGTTGACGAGGAGGCCTGTCCCGGGAAGCGCCGCCGGCAGGTCGTCCCAGGCGAGCGCCGCCCCGACGCCCGGCGCGAGGGCCGCCACCGCCTCGGCCCGGGCCGCGGTGCGGTTGGCGACCCAGACGCACCGCAGGCCGCGCTCGGCGAGCCCGACCACGATCGCCCGCGCCGCGCCGCCGGCGCCGAGCACCAGGGCGGTGCCGCCCGCCCGGTCCGGCCAGGCCGCGCCCAGGCTGTGGTCGAGATGGGCGCAGAAGCCCGGCGCGTCGGTGTTGTCGCCGCGGATCCGCCCGTCCGGCCCGACCACCAGGGTGTTGACCGCGCCGATGGTTTTCGCCCGCGGCGTGAGCGTGTCCACCAGCGCGAAGGCCGCCTCCTTGTGGGGGATGGTGACGTTGCCGCCCCGGTAGCCGGACGCGGGCAGGGCGCGGATGAAGTCCGGAAAGGCCTCCGGGGCCACGTCGAGCCGCTCGTAGGAGCCCGGGATCCCGTGCACGGCGAGCCAGTGGCCGTGGATCAGCGGCGAGCGCGAGTGGGCGATCGGGTGGCCGACCACGAAGGCGCGGGGCTGGGCGCCGCTCACGCCGCGCAATCCTGAGCGAGGCGGCAGGCCGGGCCGCCGGCCTCCTCGACCTGGAGGGTGGCGTGGCCGATGCCGAACCGGTCGCGCAGGCCCTCGGCGGTCTCGGCGAGGAAGCCGTTACTGGGCTGGCGGTGGGCCTGATGCCCCTCCTGCATCACGAGATGGACCGTCAGGGCGACGCTGGTGGTGCTCATGGGCCAGATATGCAGGTCGTGGAGGCCGGCGACGCCCGGCCGCTCGAGGAGGAAGCCGGTCACCGCGTCCGGGGAGATCTCCGGCGGCACGGCGTCGAGGGACATGGCCACGCTGTCGCGCAGCAGGCCCCAGGTCGCCCAGACCACCAGGGCGGCGATGACGAGGCTGACCGCCGGGTCGAGCCAGGCGAGGCCGGTGAGCTGGATCACGAGGCCCGCCACCACGACCCCGGCCGAGACGGCGGCGTCGGCCACCATGTGGAGGAACGCCCCGCGGACGTTGATGTCGCCCTTGGCGCCGCTGGCGAAGAGCCACGCGGTCAGGCCGTTGACCAGGATTCCCACCGCCGCCACCACCATCACGGTCGTGCCCGCGACGGGCTCCGGGTGGACCAGCCGGACCAGCGCCTCCCAGATCACCGCCCCCATGGCGATGAGCAGGAACACGGCGTTGAACAGGGCGGCCAGGATCGAGGAGCCGCGGTAGCCGTAGGTGAAGCGCGCGCTGGCGCGACGGCGCACCAGGATCGCGGCGATCCAGGCCGCCGCGAGGCCCAGCACGTCCGAGAGGTTGTGGCCGGCATCGGCCACCAGCGACATGGAGTTGCTGAGGTAGCCGTAGGCCGCCTCGATCACCACGAAGGCGGTGTTGAGCACGATGCCGATGGCGAAGGCCGTGCCGAAATCCTTCGGCGCGTGCGCGTGGCCGCCGAGGCCGCCATGGGCATGACCGCCCTGGGCGTGGCCGCCGTGGGAATGCCCCCCGTGGCCGCCGTGCGAATGGTCGTGTCCCGCCAAGGCGGTACTCCCTCAGAAAGCCAGAAGCCCGGCGGCGCGCAGCCGCGCGAGGAGCGGCAGAAGCGGCAGGCCCAGCACGGTGCTGTGATCGCCCGCGACCGATTCGAACAGGTGGATCCCCGGCCCCTCGAGCTGGTAGCCGCCGACGCTCGCCCGCACGCGCTCCGCGCCGGCGCAGTCCACATAGGCCGCGATCGCCCTTTCATCGAGGGGGCGCAGGGTCAGCCGCGCGGTCTCCACGAAGGCGTCCTCGACCGCCCCGGCCAGGACCACGGCGGAATGAAGGGCGTGGGTGCGGCCGGACAAACGGGCGAGCTGGGCCCGGGCCGACGCGCCGTCGGCCGGCTTGTGGAACACGGTGCCGTCGAGGTCGAGCACCTGGTCGGCGCCGAGGACGATCCGCCCGGGATGGCGCGCCGCCACCGACTCGGCCTTGGCGCGGGCGAGGTGCAGGGCGAGGTCGGGCGGGGACAGGCCGGCGCTCGCCGCCTCGAGGGCGCGCTCGTTGACGTCCGGGGCGGCGGTCTCGACCGGCAGGGCGGCGCTCTCCAGGAGGAGGCGCCTCGTCGGGCTGGTCGAGGCGAGGAGGAGCGGATCCGGACCGGTCCAGGGCGAGCGGGGCATCGCGCCAGTGTCACGGATCCGGGGATCGGTGCAAGCCGGCTGCGACGAGCCCCGCCGCCGGGATGGACCGGCCGGCGGGGCTGTCGCGGGGCCGATACGCTACCTGGCGCCCGGATGGAACCTTGGCAGAGGCCGGTTAGGAGACGGTCAACGGACCGATCGGGCCGGAATCGCGTTTCGTGCCGCCGCGGGACAGGCGTCCCGCACGGCGGGCGCGACCCCCGTCCCATCCGCTCCCCGATCCTGAGGGACCGGAGCGCAGCGACGTGACCCAGGCCAGCGCGCGGCTTGCCACCGCGGCGCTGCCTGGATCGCTCCGCTCGCGGGGACGGCGGCGATGCCCGCGGCCGGGGACGGCCTCAGGTGTTCATCGAGTCGAAGAAGTCGCCGTTGCTCTTGGTCTGGCGCAGCTTGTCGAGCAGGAACTCGATCGCGTCGGTGACGCCCATCGGGTTGAGGATGCGGCGCAGCACGTAGGTCTTCTTGAGCGAGTCCGGCGGGACCAGCAGCTCCTCCTTGCGGGTGCCCGAGCGGGTGATGTCGATCGCCGGGAAGATGCGCTTGTCGGAGACCTTGCGGTCCAGGATGATCTCGGAGTTGCCGGTGCCCTTGAACTCCTCGAAGATGACCTCGTCCATGCGCGAGCCGGTGTCGATCAGCGCGGTGGCGATGATCGAGAGCGAGCCGCCCTCCTCGATGTTGCGGGCCGCGCCGAAGAAGCGCTTGGGCCGCTGCAGGGCGTTGGCGTCGACGCCGCCGGTCAGCACCTTGCCGGAGGACGGCACCACGGTGTTGTAGGCGCGGCCGAGGCGCGTGATGGAATCCAGCAGGATCACCACGTCGCGCCCGTGCTCCACGAGGCGCTTGGCCTTCTCGATCACCATCTCGGCGACCTGCACGTGGCGGGTGGCCGGCTCGTCGAAGGTCGAGGCGATGACCTCGCCCTTCACCGAGCGCTGCATGTCGGTGACCTCCTCGGGCCGCTCGTCGATGAGCAGCACGATCAGGTAGCACTCGGGGTGGTTGAGGGTGATCGACTGCGCGATGTTCTGCATCAGCACGGTCTTACCCGTGCGCGGCGGCGCCACGATCAGGGCGCGCTGGCCCTTGCCGATCGGCGCCACGATGTCGATGATCCGCGGCGAGAAATCCTTCTTGGTCGGGTTGTCCAGCTCGAGCTTGAACCGCTTCGTCGGGAAGAGCGGCGTCAGGTTGTCGAAGTGGACCTTGTGCTTGATCTTCTCAGGATTCTCGAAGTTGATCGTGTTGACCTTCAGGAGCGCGAAGTAGCGCTCGCCGTCCTTGGGGCCGCGGATCGGACCCTCGACGGTGTCGCCGGTCCGCAGGCCGAAGCGGCGGATCTGGGTCGGCGAGATGTAGATGTCGTCCGGGCCGGGCAGGTAGTTCGAGTCGGAGGAGCGCAGGAAGCCGAAGCCGTCCTGCAGCACCTCGACGGTGCCCGAGCCGATGATCTCGACCTCCTTGGCAGCGAGCTGCTTCAGGATGGCGAACATCAACTCCTGCTTGCGCATGGTCGAGGCGTTCTCGACCTCGACCTCCTCGGCGAAGGCCGTCAGGTCGGTCGGCGTCTTCGACTTGAGGTCCTGGAGCTTGACCTCGCGGACGCCCTCGAGGGCGGCGGGCATGGTCGGCGCGTCGGCCGGCTCCGCGGTCTCGATATCGTCGGCGAGGGCGTCGGGATTTGGCGTCATGGGGGTATCTTGCAACCGACGGAGGTGGTGGGAGGGCCGGTTCAGTGCCAGGTGCCCGGGGGATGGGCACCGGAGAGCGGGCCGCGCTGCGGCGAGGGGCCCGGGGTCAGGTTGGCGAAACCGATGAGGCAGGACCCTCGCGGCTCACGGGCGCGCTGCGGCGCAGACCTTGTGATGAGGGCCCCACACAGATAACGCCTTTCTCGCCCGCACTCAAGGGCCCGGACATTGGCCCGGGACGCCGACGGGGACGCGGGCGACCGGGTGACGCGTTTACGGACCGGCGGGGCCTCGCCGGAGCGCCGCGGCGGCGCTACACGGACCGCGTCGAACCGGGCCCGGACCCGGGTTTCGGAACCGGGCCGGTGCGCGGCCGTTCCCTGTCCCGGTGCTGCGGCGCAGCAGACCGTCGAATCGAGAGTTCCCCCAGACCGCCATGCGCGACGACGCCACCGGACGCACCCTCACCACGCACGAGCCGCGCCGGATCCCCTGGCTCGAGATCGTCTTCGGCTTCGGCCCGATGCTGCCGATCGCCGTCGGCACCGCCGTGGCATGGTGGCTGAACGGCAAACCCCTCGACTACCTCGTGGCGCTGTTCACCCTGCTCTACGCCGCCTCGATCCTGCTGTTCCTGGCCGGCGTGCGCCGCGGCGTCAGCTTCCGGACCGAGGGCGGCCCGCAGGTGTCGCAGATCGTCACCATGCTGGTCCTCTACGGCCTCGGGCTGGGCAGCCTGTTCGCGGCGGTGATGGGCAAGGCGGTGCCGGCCCTCGCGATGCTGATCCTCGGCTACGCGGCCATCGGGATCCTCGACCCGATCGCGGCGCGCGCCGGCGAGGTGCCGCTGTCGCATGCCCGCCTGCGCCCGCTGCAGATGCCGATCGCCGTGGTGAGTCTCGCGGCGCTGCTCTGGCTCAAGCTGACGGCGCCGTACTGAGGTCTTTGGTCCGGGTGAACCGCGCCCTGTGCCGGACCGAGGGAGCGAAGCGGAACCCGATCCGGGAAGAGGCGCATGCGCGCGCGCGGAGTTCCGGCAGGGTTCCGCTGCACCGCTCCGGTCGATGCGCCCTTTCCGTCATCACGAGCGCAGCGACGTGACCCAGGGCGGCGCGACCTCGACAAGCGTGGCGCTGCCCGGATCGCTTCGCTCCGCTCGCGAGGACGACATTGCTGGATGATCGGGCTGGATGATCGGGCGGCCAGAGCGCCCACGAACCGAATTCCCCTTTCGCCCGGCATGCTCTAGAGCCCGGCCGCAGGATCTCCGCCCGCCGGAGACGATCGAAGATTCGATGCGGGACCCGGATTCCGGGTCCGCGAGAGCGAATGCGCCCATGTCCAAGCCCGAGACCCCGAAGGCCGAGAAGGCCGAGACCCTGAAGCCCCGCCTGCCGCGCGGCTTCGTCGACCGCCGCGCCGGCGAGATCGCCGCGCAGGGCCGGATGCTGGAGACGATCCGCAGGAGCTTCGAGCTCTACGGGTTCGAAGCCCTCGAGACGCCGTTCGTCGAGTACACCGAGGCCCTGGGCAAGTTCCTGCCCGACCTCGACCGCCCGAACGCCGGCGTGTTCTCGTTCCAGGACGACGACGAGGCGTGGCTGTCGCTCCGCTACGACCTGACGGCGCCGCTGGCCCGGTTCGTGGCCGAGAACTACGACGGGCTGCCCAAGCCCTACCGGAGCTACCGGGTCGGCTACGTGTTCCGCAACGAGAAGCCGGGGCCGGGCCGCTTCCGCCAGTTCATGCAGTTCGACGCCGACATCGTCGGCGCCGGCAGCGTCGCGGCCGATGCCGAGACCTGCATGCTGATGGCCGACACGCTGAACCGCCTCGGGCTCGGCGGCCAGTACGTGGTCAAGGTCAACAACCGGAAGGTGCTCGACGGCGTCATGGAGGCGATCGGGCTCGCCGGTCCCGACAAGGCCGGGCAGCGCCTCACCGTGCTGCGGGCGATCGACAAGCTCGACCGGCTGGGCGTCGACGGGGTGCGCGACCTCCTCGGCGGCGGCCGCAAGGACGAGAGCGGCGACTTCACCAAGGGCGCTGGCCTCGACGCCGCGGCGATCGGCCGGATCCTCGCCTACGTGTCGTTCCAGGCCGATGCCGGCGACGGCGCCGACAAGGTGGCGTTCTGGGAGAAGTTCTTCGCCGGCTGGCACGAGGCGGTCGGCGATTCGGAGACCGGCCGCGAGGGCATCGCCGAGCTGCACGCGATCATGCGCCTCTGCGCCGCCGCCGGCTACGGCCACGACGTGATCCGGGCCGATCCGAGCGTGGTGCGCGGCCTCGAGTACTATACCGGCCCGGTCTACGAGGCCGAGCTGACCTTCCCGGTCACCAACGAGGACGGCCAGACCGTGCGCTTCGGCTCGGTGGCGGGCGGCGGGCGCTACGACGGCCTCGTCGGGCGGTTCCGGGCCGAGCCGGTCCCGGCCACCGGCTTCTCGATCGGCGTCTCGCGGCTGTTCTCGGCGCTCCAGCTCGTGGGCAGCCCCCTGATCGCCGGCGCCGAGGCCCCCGGGCCGGTGGTGGTGCTGGTCCTCGACCGGGAGAACATGGCCGATTACCAGCGGCTCGTCGCGCTCTTGCGCGCCGACGGCATCCGGGCCGAGCTCTACCTCGGCGCCGCCGGCATGAAGGCGCAGATGAAGTACGCCGACCGCCGCCGCGCGCCCGTGGCGGTGATCCAGGGCTCGAACGAGCGCCTGGCCGGCGAGGTCCAGATCAAGGACCTGATCGAGGGCGCCCGGGCGGCCGAGTCCATCGCCAGCAACGCCGAGTGGAAGGCCGCGCGGCCCGCGCAATTCTCGTGTCCCGAGGCCGACCTGGTGGCGCAGGTCCGCGCCGTGCTGGCCCGGCATTTTCCGTCAACGGAGATCTGAGACACTCGCGCATCGAACCGTAAGTCGAACCGCACGTCGAACGCAGAGGCTCCGGCGGCGTTGTCGTCGGTCGGTGCCGCGGAGATGTCGGGATGCGCGCGAAGATCCTCGTCCTGTCCTTCGGCCTGGTCTGCGCCGGCGCGGGACCCGTCTGGGCCGCCCGGCCGGTCCTCGGCCGGCTGCCCAGCGCCGTCGCGCAGGCCACGCCCGGGACCGGCAGCGCGCCGATCCTGAGCGCCGGGATGGCGGGGGCGCCCGCCCTGACCGTGCTCGCCCGCCGCAAGCCGGTCCGGCGCCCGCGCGGCGCGCGCCTCGGCAGCCTCCGGCCACTCTGAGCCACTCTGAGCCGCTCTGAGCCGGTCCGGTCACTGACGCCGTAGCGGAATCCGGCCGCGGCGCGGGGTCTGCGCAGTCCTGCGCGGCGCGCCGGCCCCACGCTTCCCGGGTGCGTGTCGCCAAGTCCGGTCGCGGTTGCTACAGAGCGCCCGCGAGGTGGATTGCCCCGCGAGGTGGATCGCGATGACACGACCGGAGGCGGGCGAGACGGGGGCGGGGGACGCGGCGCGCGCGCGGCTCTCCGCGCATCTGGCGGCGGCGGGCTACCGGCCCGTGACGCCACCGGTGCTGCAGCCGCTGGAGCCGTTCCTCGAACTCTCGGGCGAGGATATCCGCCGGCGGATCTTCGTCACCCAGGATGCGGGCGGCGCCGAGCTGTGCCTGCGGCCCGAATTCACCATCCCGGTCTGCCGCCTGCACCGGGCAGAGGCCGACGGGCAGGCGGCCGATTACAGCTATTGCGGCCCGGTCTTCCGGCTCGCCGCCGACGAGCCCGACGAGTTCTTCCAGGCCGGGATCGAGTCGATCGGGCGGACCGACACGCCGGCGGCCGACGCCGAGGTGCTGGGCCTCGCCCTGGAGGGCCTCGCCCTGTTCGGCCGGACCGACCCGGCGGTGCGGCTCGGCGATATGGGCCTGACCGTGGCGCTCCTCGACGGGCTCGCGGTCCCGCCCGCCGCCAAGCGCCGGACGCTCCGGGCGCTGGCCGCCGGGCGCTCGCTGGACGCCGTCACCAACGGCGCCGAGGGCACCCGTCCCGAGGATCCCCACGCGGGCCTGCTGGCGGCGATCCAGGGCCAGGACCCGCGGGGCGTGCGCGCCTTCGTGGAGGACGTGCTGGCGATCGCCGGGATCTCGGCGGTGGGCGGGCGCAGCGCCGGCGAGATCGCCGAGCGCTTCCTCGCCAAGGCCGCCGCGCAGGCCCATGGCGGCGCCGGGCTCAACGCGGAGAACCGCGCGCTCCTCGACCGCTACCGGGCGATCGCCGGCCATCCGGACGCCGCCGCCCGCGACCTGCGGGCGCTCGTCGCCGACGCGGGCCTGCGGCACGACGCCCTCGCGGCCGCCCTCGACCTGTTCGAGGAGCGCACCGGCTTCATCGCGGCCCGCGGCCTGCCGATCGAGCGCTTCCGCTTCCAGGGCGGCTTCGCCCGCAACCTCGACTACTACACCGGCTTCATCTTCGAGGTGACCGAGCGGGACGGCCCGACCCTGGTCGGCGGCGGCCGCTACGACGGCCTGCTCGGCCATCTCGGCAGCCCGGCGCCGTTGCCGGCGGTGGGATGCACCTTCTGGATCGAGCGCGTGGCGGGAGCCGGCCGATGAGTGCCTCGGACGCGGCCGCCATGCCGCTGATCCTCGCCGTCCCGTCCAAGGGCCGCCTGCAGGAGAATGCCAGCGCGTTCTTCGGCCGGGCCGGGCTGAAGCTCGCGCAGGGCGCGGGCGCCCGCGACTATCGGGGCAAGCTCATCGGCGTGCCCGACGTCGAGGTGCGCTACCTCTCGGCCTCCGAGATCGCCGCGCAGCTCGCCTCGGGCGCCGCCCATCTCGGCGTCACCGGCGAGGACCTGATCCGCGAGACCCTGCCGGACGTGCGCGACCAGGTCGAGCTGCTGACGCCGCTCGGCTTCGGCAACGCCACCGTGGTGGTGGCCGTGCCCCAGGCCTGGATCGACGTGCGCGACATGTCCGACCTCGACGAGGTCGCGGCCGGCATGCGGACCCGCCACGGCCGGCGCCTGCGGGTCGCCACCAAGTACGTGAACCTGACCCGCCGGTTCTTCGCCGAGAAGGGCGTCGCCGATTACCGGATCGTCGAGAGCCTGGGCGCCACCGAGGGGGCGCCGGCGGCGGGCTCGGCCGAGATCGTGGTCGACATCACCACCACGGGGGCGACGCTCTCGGCCAACGCCCTGAAGGTGCTGGACGACGGCATCATCCTGCGCTCGGAGGCGAACCTCGTCGCCTCGCTGAAGGCCCCCTGGGGCGAGGGCCAGCGGGCCGCGCTCCGCACGGTGCTCGGCCGCATCGCCGCCGAGGAGCGCGCCCGGACCACCCGCGAGGTGCGCGCCGCCCTGCCGGAGAGCGGCACGATCGACCTCGCCACGATCGCGGGCCTGCACGAGGCCGAATTGCCCTACGGCGCGCCGCGGGGGCCGGAGGGCGAGATCGTCCTGCGCTGCCGGGAGGCCGCGGTGTTCGAGCTCGCCGGCGCCCTGGTCGAGGCCGGCGCGCGGGCCGTCACGGTGCGGCGGGTCGACTACGCCTTCGCGGCCGAGAACCCGCTGGCGGAGCGGCTCCTGGCGCGGCTCTGAGACCGCCGCGCGATGGAGCCGAGATGGAGCTGAAATGGCTCGAGGACTTCCTGAGCCTCGCGCGCACCGGCAGCTTCTCGCGCTCGGCGGTCGAGCGCCACGTCACCCAGCCGGCCTTCGGCCGCCGCATCCGGGCGCTCGAAGGCTGGCTCGGGGTCGCGCTGGTCGACCGCAGCACCTACCCGACGGCCCTGACGCCGGAGGGCCGGCTGTTCCTGGAGACCGCCGAGGAGACCGTGCGGCGGCTCCACGGCAGCCGCGACGCGCTCCGCGCCCGGATCCGGCCGCCGCCGCGGACCGTTTCGGTGGCGGCGCTCCACACCCTGGCGCTGACCGTCTTCCCGGGCTGGTTCCGCGACGTCGAGGCCCGCACCGGGCCGCTCGGCAGCCGGCTCCTGCCGGACGATTTCCACGCCTGCGTGCAGGCGCTGGCCGAGGGCGGCTACGACCTGCTGCTGACCTACCACCATCCCCTGGTGCCGATCCCCCTCGACCCGGCCGCCTTCCCGCACTTGACCATCGGCCGGGACAGCCTCGTGCCGGTGCACCGGCCGGGGCCGGCCGCGGACCGGCCCGGGCTCGGCTACCCCCGGGACTCGTTCCTGGGCCGGGTCGCGGCGCTCGCCGGTGACGGGGCGGCGGCCGCTCACGTCAATGAGAACGCCATGGCGGAGGCCCTGAAGTTCATGGTCCTCGCGGGCCACGGCCGCGCGTGGCTGCCCGAGAGCCTCGTCGCCCGCGAGCTCGCCGACGGCAGCCTCGTGGCGGCCGGGCCGGGCACGCCGCTGGAGATCCGGCTCTACTGCAGGGCCGGTCGCGGCGGCGCGGTCGCGGCGGTCTGGGCCGCGGCCGCCGCCCTAGCGGCCGAACTCTAGGAACCGGTGCCAGATCGGCATGGCCGGTGCCGACACGGCATTGGATTCCCGCCCCGCCGCGGCCCATCACGGCGGCCGCGACGGTCGGAGGCGGCGATGCTCGGTGTACTCGGCGGGATGGGCCCGATGGCCACGGTGGATTTCCTGGCCAAGCTCGTGCGGGCGACGCCCGCGGGGCGCGATCAGGACCACATCCCGACCCTGGTCTGCTCGGCCGTCGACATCCCCGACCGCGCCGACGCGATCCTGGGCACCGGCCCGGACCCGCTGCCGGCGCTCCGCGCCGCCCTGGCGCGCCTCGAGGCCGGCGGCGCCACCCGGATCGCGATCCCCTGCAACACCGCTCATCACTGGCACGCGGCGCTGCAGGCCGCGACCGCCCTGCCGATCCTCCACATCGTCGACGCGGTGGCCAAGACCCTGGCCGAGACCCTGGCCGAGACCCTGGCGCGGACCGGGAGCGGCGGCCGGATCGGCCTGCTCGCCACCGACGGCACCCTGCGGTCCGGGCTCTACCCGGAGCGGCTGGCGCGGCACGGGCTCGCGTGCCGCGCGCCCGATGAGGCGGGTCAGGCCGCGGTGTCGGCGGCGATCCGGCTGGTGAAGGCGCACCGGGTGGCCGAGGCGACGCCGCTGCTGGAGGCGCAGGTCCGGGCGCTGGCCGAGGCCGGCTGCGACCGGGTGGTGATGGCCTGCACGGAGATCCCGCTCGCGCTCGCCGGGAGCGACCCGTCGGGCCTGCTGGTCGACGCCACCGAGGCGCTGGCGCGCGCCTGCGTGGCGGCGTGCCGGCCGGATTGCCGCGTCGACGCCGCGGCCCTGCCGCGCGCGGCCTGAGCGCGGGACCTCACGGGCCCTGCTTGGCGAACTCCGCCAGGACCCCGCGCAGGACCTTCAGCCGGGCGTCGTAGGCGGCCGTCAGGCAGCCGACGTCGCCGCCGCAGGCGCGACGCTCCGTCAGCCACGCCTCCTGGTCGTCGCGCAGCTTGGCCTGGCCGCCCATCGGAAGCACGCTCTTCAGGATCTCGAACCGGGTCGCCATCTCGACGTCCCGGTCGTTGAGGGGGAGATGGGCGCAGATCGCCTTCTCGTCGGGGGCCTCGGCCCTGTCGCACGGGAAGCTCGCGGCCCGGGCGGGAGACGCGGTGATCGCGCCGGCGACCGGGCCCGCGAGGGCGGCCAGCGCGAGGGCGAGGACGAGAGGCTTCGACATGGCCTCCCAACGGGCCGGCCGCGGAAAGGCTCCGGCCGGGATCACAGGATCGCCGGATCGCGGGATCAGAGGCCCGGCTTGACGATCGCCAGGATGACGATGCCGATCATCAGCAGCGTCGGCACCTCGTTGAGTACCCGGTAGAACTTGTGCCCACGGGTGTTCCGGTCGGCGGCGAAATCCTTGACCATCCGGGCGAGCCAGCCGTGGATGCCCGACATCGCGAGCACCAGCGCGAACTTCGCCTGCAGCCAGACGCTCGCGTAGAAGCCGCTCATCCAGGCGAGCGCCAGCCCGAACGCCCAGGTGGCGATCATGGCGGGGTTCATGATCGCCTTGAGCAGGCGGCGCTCCATCACCTTGAAGGTCGCGGACTGCGCCTCCGCGCCGGGCGGCAGGCTCGCGTGGTAGACGAACAGCCGGGGCAGGTAGAGCATCCCGGCCATCCAGGCGATCAGGCTGATGACGTGGAGGGCCTTGATCCAGTCGTACAGCACGCGCGGCCTCAGCCCTGGCCACGCAGCCGCGCGAGCATCCGCTCGACATGGGCCACCGGCGTCTGCGGCGTGATGCCGTGGCCGAGGTTGAAGATGTGCGGCTGGCCGGCGGTCGCCGCGAGCACCGCGTCCACCGCCGCGTCGAGGGCCGCGCCGCCCACGATCAGCGTGTCGGGATGCAGGTTGCCCTGCGTCACCGTCGCGGCCGGCACCGTGTCCCGCAGGGCCTTCAGGTCCACGCCCCAGTCGACGCCGACGGCGTCGGCGCCGGTCTCCGGCACCACCCGGGCGTGGCCGTCGAGGCCCGAGCCGCGGGCGAACACGATGATCTTCGCCCCCGGCACCCGGGCGCGGACGCCCGCCACCATGCGGGCGATCGGCCGCAGCGACCAGCGGGTGAGGGCATCGGAGGCAGGTGCGCCCGGCAAGGCGCTCTCGGCGACATCGCCGACGGGCTCGACCGTGCCGCCCGAGGCCGGAACGGCAGAGGGCACGGCACGCGGCAGGGTGCCGGCGTGGGACTCGAAGATCTGCACCGCGTCGGCACCGGCCTCGAGCTGGCGCACGAGGTACTCGGTCTGCACGGCGACGAGGCGGTCGATCAGGGTGTCGACCAGGGCGGTGTCGCCCTCGGCGAGCGCCCGCGCGGGGGCGAGGTCCAGCGTGCCGCGGCCGCCGATCATGTAGCTCGCCACCGTCCAGGGCGCGCCGCAGAAGCCGAGCAGCGTCGTCTCGCCCGGCAATTCGGCCCGCAGCCGCGTCACCGTCTCGAAGACCGGCGCGAGGTGGGTCATGATCGCCGGGTCGCCGGCCTCCCGCAGGCGCGCGAACGCGTCCCGACCGTCGAGCGGGTCGAGGCGCGGTCCCTCGCCCTCCACGAAGCGCACGTCCTGGCCGAGCGCGTGGGGGACGACCAGGATGTCGGAGAACAGGATCGCCGCGTCGAAGCCGAAGCGCCGGATCGGCTGGAGCGTCACCTCGACGGCGAAGTCCGGGCTGTAGCAGAGGTCGAGGAACGAGCCGGCCTCGGCCCGGGTCGCCCGGTATTCCGGCAGGTAGCGCCCGGCCTGGCGCATCATCCAGGCGGGGGGCGGCCCGATCGCCTCGCCCTCGAGGACCCGCAGCACCTTGCGCTCGGACGTCGTCCCCGACGTCGTCTGCCCGGGCTCGCGCTCCGTCCCCGTCATGGTCGCTCCCATCCCGTATCCCTCACCCCGCATGCCCGTCGGCGGGCGTCCTGTCGAGTCGAGGCGCGCCGATCCCCACACAGGCCCCTTCGAAAAGATAAGAGAGAATCTTGGAGTCTGTTTTTTCTTCTGGGGGGCCGAATCTCGGGGGCACAAAAGCGTCCACAGGCGGTCCCCGCCGCCGCGCCGTTAACGGGGCTTTAAAGGATTTCCGCCAACTTGCGAGAACCGGATGGTCCGACAGCGCCTTGGCAACGCCGAGTCGTGTACGGGCGCCGGATTCGCGGCCGATTCGTCCAGAGAGCCGGATTCGGCGCGTCCCGATCATCTGCCTGTGAACGGCGGAGTCGACAGCGCGCACCGGGATCGCCCTGGACCGGCCCGGCGGGGCATCCTATCCACACTCATCGACTCCCCTGGCGGCCGGCGGTGGACAACGTGGGCGCCGCGCGAGGCGACCGCACAGTCGGCCGAGAGGTCGACCGCAGAGGCGATCGGAATGGGCCGCAGCTACTTCCACCTCCACCTCGTCTCCGACTCCACCGGCGAGACGCTGATCAATGTCGGGCGCGCGGCCGCCGCCCAGTACGAGGGCGTGTCGGCGATCGAGCACGTCTACCCGCTGGTGCGCTCGGCCGCGCAGCTCGACCGGGTGATCTCGGAGATCCGGGCCGCGCCGGGCCTCGTCCTCTACACGCTGGTGGGGGGAGACCTCGGCGAGCGGCTGGAGGAGGTCGCCCGGGAGACCGGCTCGCCGTGCCTGTCGGTGCTGCGGCCGGTCCACGACCTGCTGCGCGCGTATCTCGGCGCCGAGACCACGGCGCGGCCCGGCGCCCAGCACATGCTGAACGCCGAGTACTTCAAGCGCATCGACGCGATGAACTTCACGCTGGCCCACGACGACGGCAACCTGCCGGACAATCTGGAGGAGGCCGACGTGATCCTGCTCGGCGTCAGCCGGACATCGAAGACGCCGACCTCGATCTACCTCGCCAATCGCGGCCTCAAGACCACCAACCTGCCGCTGGTGCCGGGCATGCCGCTGCCGCCGGCGATCGAGCGGGCCCGCAAGCCTCTCGTGGTCGGCCTGTTCGCGTCGCCCGAGCGCATCGTGCAGATCCGGCAGAACCGGCTGTCGAGCCTCAACGCCGACGAATCGTCCCTCTACGTCGACCGCTCGGCGGTGGCGGACGAGATCACCATGTCCCGCCGGCTATTCACCAAGAACCGCTGGCCGACGATCGACGTCACCCGCCGGTCCATCGAGGAGACCGCCGCGGCGATCGTCGACCTCTACCGCGACCACCGGCTGAAGTTCATCGCCGATTGAGGCGGGGCCTCCGAAGGGCTTGACCCTTCGGCGGGGTCCGGCCGTCCCCCCGAGGACGGGGGCGGGCCGGCGGATGCCGGCGGCGCGCGGATCGGTTCGCGGCGCCGCCGGTGTCAGCGCGCGTAGGCGAAGTGGCTGCGCTGCTCGATCTGGGCCGCGTAGAAGTCCTCGACGACCTCGCGGACCACCTCGGCCAGCTCGTCGCCCCGGTGCTCGTCGAGCTGGATGTCGCTGCCGACCGTCCGGCCGATGGAGCAGCTCGCCGCCCCCGGCACGAGGCGCTCGTTGTAGCGCTGGTTCAGGCCCGAGACCGAGATGTAGTTGCTGCCGCCGAGTTCCGGACCGTACTTGATCTTGATCTTCTGCTCGGACTCGGTGCCGCGCAGCTGCGCGCACAGGCTGATGAAGTTGTCCTGATCGATCTTCGCCTCGAGGCCGGTGATGCTGCCGTGGACGTTGTCCTCCTCGTTGAGGACCTCGGCCATCAGGTTCAGCACGCCCATGACGGGCTGGAGCGCCCGGGACCCGTCCTCGAGCAGCTTCCGCCGGAAGTCGTTGCTGCGCTCGTCGGCCGCCTGCAGCCGCGCGCGAAACCTGTCCTTGACCTCGTTGGCGCGTGCCATCGCGCTCCTCCCTGGTGGTTCACCCGATGCTTTACCGCTCGGATAACCGAAACCTACGAGGCCAATTCAGATGACGCAAGATAGTGCAAAATATTGATGCCTGCTCAGAACGTGAGCCGTTGCACAGGAATAATACTTGCTCATGAACTGTGCAACGGCGGCAGGTCCGGGAGGTGCGCTTACTTCAGGAGCTGAAGGAGGCTGCGCCCCGCCGGAGTCTTGAGCTCCTCGGCGTCGAGGGTGCCGTCGTTGTCGGGATCGGCCGCCTTGAAGCGCTGCGCGACCAGGGCTAGGTATTCCTTGCGGTCGAGGGTGCCGTCGGAATCGGTGTCGGCGGCCTTCAAGTCCTTCTTGCTGAGCCGGCCCTTCAGCTCCCTGGCGTCGACGGTGCCGTCCTTGTCGGTCTCGGCGGCGTCGAAGACCTTGCCGGCGGCGGCCTGGGCCTCGGCCAGGTCGATCGTGCCGTCGTGGTCGGTGTCGACCATCTTCAGCGCGCGCTCGGTGCCGGAGGACCGGGCGAGGGCCGCCGACGGCAGCGCGGCCGGCAGGACCAGGAGGGTCACGAGGGCGGTGGCGAGGGCGACGGTCGGGGCGCCCATGGTCGGGCGGCGCGTGGCGGCGCGGGCGGATCGGTGCGGGGTCGCGGGCATGGGGCTCTCCGGTGCCGGTCGGTTCCGGCAGCCCAAATCCCGATCCCGGCGGGCGTTCCCGCGCCCGCCTTCACGAGATGCGGAGCCGCGCCGCGCTCAGCGGATCGGGCCGTCGAGCGGTGCGAGCCGGTCCGCCGCGGCGGGCGCGGCTCCGCCCGGCGCGGCGCGCGACAGGGCTTGGGCCAGGGCCCGGAGATCCGGGACGGGCGCGCCCGCCGCGCCGAAGAGCGCCCGGTCGAGGGCCGCGAAGGCGGCCGCGAGGTCGGGCCGCGCCCGCCAGGTCCGGGCGAGGTCGGGGGCGTCCCGCTGGGCCGCGTCGAGGGCCGCGCGGAACCCGGCCGGGTCGCCGGCCCGGGCCGCCGCGCGTAAGGAGCGCCGCGCCGCGCCGGAGAGGCGCAGGCGCGGCCGCCCGAGGCCGAAGCCGATCAGCGCGAGGCCCAGCCCGAAGGCGGCGAGCGCCGAGGCGGCGACGACGAGGGGCGAGGGGATCGCGGGGGGCGCCCGCTCGGTCTCGCGGTCGGGCAGGCCGCCGCCGATCTGCCGGGCCGGGATCTCGGTCTCGCGCATCGTGCGGGTGTTGGTGTCGAACCACGGGATCGCGATGGCGTCGAGGGGGATGATCTCCGGCACGCCGGGCTTCACGTCCCACTGGTAGGTGGCCCGCGCCACGGGTCCCGAGGGCGTCAGCAGCGTCTCGCGGGTGACAGGGCCCGCGAAGGTGATGATGCCGCGGGTGCGCATGACCGGCCGGGGCGGCAGGCCTTCGGCGACCATGCCCTGGGCCTCCAGGGTGACGATCCGGCGGGTGGTCTCGCCGACCTTGATGGTCTCCGGGTCCGGGCTCCAGGAATCGGTGATCGCCACGTCCTTGGCGGGCAGCCACCAGGGCTCCTTGGCGTCGGGGCCGCCGGTGGGCTCGGTCCAGGGTGCGACCGGGAAGGGGATCGGCTTCGAGCGGACCTCGACGACCCGCCGCTCGCCGACATCGTTGACGGTGAGCTTGTGGACGAACGGCTCGATGGTGAACTGGCCGGCATGGTGCGGGAAGACCGCTACGGTGCGGTCGAACGCGATGGCGCTCTGGCCGTCGGGGAGCTTGGTCCGGCTCCAGTGGTCGCGGCCGAGCTGCGTCCACGAGAAGTTCGCGAGAGAGGGCTGCACCACCTCCTCGAGCAGGATCGGCTGCTTGTAGACCCCGTGGATCTTCAGCAGCACCATCTCGCGGGGGAAGGGGGCGCTGTTGCCGTTGAGCTCTGCGGTCACCGTCAGCGTGAGGTCGCCCGGCTCGATCTCGGCCCGGGCGGGCAGGGGGGCGAGGAAGGGCGCGAGGAGGATGAGGGCACAGGTCAGGGCGCGGGTCAGGGCGCGCCGCTCGGAAACGCCGAAAACACTTACCACGGGTTGCTCCCGGCGGGGATCGCGGTGCCGGCCTCGACCCGGCGGGTCTGCTCGGCGCGCAGGCGCAGCTTGAGATAGCGGCCGGGATCGTCCGGCAGGGTCTGGAGCCAGAGCCGGTCCGGGCGGATCTCGTGGGCCTCGAAGCTCTTGGTCACCCGGCGGACCTCGCGCTCGGGCGCCTCGGCCACCATGGCTGAGCCGCCGCCGGTCCGGCCGCGGCCGGCGGCGTCGCCGGCCGAGCCCCGGGCCTGGCCCTTGCCGGCGTCGATCGACTGCTGCTCGGCCTTGCCGCGGCGGGCGACCTTGCTGTTGCCGGGCAGCGACGCGCTGGCGTTCGATTCCTTGTTGCCGGCGAGACCCTCGCCGCTGGAGGCGGCGTTGATGTCGTTGTTCTGGTCCTGGTTGGCGGTGTTGTTGTAGCGGGCGCCGTACTGGGCGGTGCCGTTGGCGATGCCGCCGCCGGGCCCGCGGTCGATCACCTCGGCTCGCATCCGGGCGATCAGCGAGCGGTTGGCCTGGGCGTCGGCGTCGCGGGGGTTGAAGCGCAGCGCCTCGTCGTAGGCCGCGAGCGCCCCGTCAAGGTCGCCGGCCCTGGCCAGAGCGTTGCCGAGATTGTAGCTCGCCCGCCGCCCGCCGGCACGGAACAGCGCGACCGCCTCCTCGTAGCGGCCGGCCTCGTAGAGCGCGGCGGCGCGCCAGGCCGGATCGACGAACACGTCCGCGGCGAGGCCCGGCAGGCCGAGACCCATCAGCAGCCGCCCGAAGCCGGTGCGGGGCTGCGAGACCGCGAGCAGCGCCAGGAGGCCGATCCCGGCGAGGGCGAGGCCGGCGATCCGGGCGAGCCGCCGCCAGCGCGGCGGCAGGCCGGCCCGGAGCGGGGCGGCGAGGCCGGTCTCGGGAAGGGTCAGCCGCATCACGCGCTCCTGCGGAACAGCAGCAGCGCCGGCAGCGCCGCCAGCAGCAGCAGCCAGCGCCCGAGATCCGCGTAGGCCAGGACGCCGTAGCCGCCCGCCGCGAGGTGCTGGGCGAGGCCGACCCCGACCGCGTCGAGCACCGGGCCCGGGGTCGCGATGTCGGCGGCCGTGCCGCCGCCGGCCCGGGCGAGGGCGTCGAGGGCGGTCCGGTCGGGCTTCGGCGCGCCGGGCGGCAGCGGCTTGTCGGCCGGGACGTAGAGGGCCTGGAGCCGCCAGCCGTGCTCGGCGATGGCGCGGGCCTCGCGGGTGGCGGCCTCGCCGATGCCGTCGCCGTCGCTGATCAGCACCACGTCGGCCGCCACCACGTTGGCCTCCGCGAGGGTGCGGCGGGCCAGTGCCAGCCCGCGCTCGGGGTGCGAGCCGCGGTCCGGCACCGTGTCGGCGTCGAGGGCGAACAGGGTGGTGCCGAGGCTGTCGCGGTCCGTGGTCGGGGAGGCGGCGAGGTAGGCGTCGCCCGCGTAGACCACGAGGGCGACCGCCTGGGTGCCGGCGGCCTCCGCCACGGCGGCGGCGGCCTGCCGGACGCCCTGGAGGTTGCCGCCCTCGGTGACCGAGCGCGACAGGTCGACGACGAGCACGGTCTCGTCGAGGTTGCGGAAGGTCCGCCCGTCCGCCCGCTCCACCGCGGGGCCGGTCAGCGCCAGGGCGATCAGCCCGGCCGCCAGCGCGGCGGCGAGGTTCGCCTGCCGCCGGCCGCCGAGCACCGCGCCAGCCCGGGCGAGATGGGCCATCAGCGCCGGGTCGACCGCCCGGGCCCAGTCGCCCAGCGGCGCCGAGCGCCACGCGGCGCGAAGGGCCAGCAGGACCACGACCGGGATCGCCAGGAACCACCAGGGGCGCAGGAGGGCGACGGCGTCGAGGGCGCTCATCGGGCGGACCCTCCGACCCGCATTCCCGCCGCCGAGGCCGGCGCCGCGCCCCGGCACCGCGGGACGCGGGGGAGGGTCGGGGGCGCGGGGTATCGTACCATCACGCGCCCCTCCGGCTGGCCAGCAGGAGCGCGGCGCTGAGGAAAGCCAGGGCGGCCGGCCAGGGCCAGAGGTCCCGGCGGAGCGGTAGGGGCGGGGCGAGGGCGCGGCCGCCCTCCAGCCGGTCGATGGCGTCGGCGACCCGGACCAGATCCTCGGTGGTGCGGACCCGGAAGGCCTCGCCGCCGCTCGCCCGCGCCATGTCGCGCAGGGTCTCGGTGTCGACCACGTCCTGCTCGCCGTCGGCGTCGGCCATGTCGCGGGGCCCCAGGGCGATCGTGTAGACCTTGATGCCGAGTTCCTTGGCGAGCTCGGCCACGTCCTTGGGAGCGGTCTGGCCGGCATTGTTGGCGCCGTCCGACAGCAGGATCACGGCCTTCGCGGCCTTCTCGCCCGGCCTGGCCCCGGCGGCGTCGCCCCCGGCGTCCCGCGGGTCCAGCCGGCGCAGGGCGAGCCCGAGGCCGTCGCCGATGCCGGTGGAGCGGCCGCTGATGCCGATCGTGGCCTCGTCCAGCGCCCGGGCGACCGCCGCGGTGTCGAAGCTCGGCGCCGCCGCCACGTAGGCTTGGTCGGCGAAGATCACGAGGCCGATCCGGTCCCCGGCCCGGCGCCGGATGAAGTCGGTGCCGACGCGCTTGACCGCGGTGAGCCGGTTCACGGTCTCGCCGTCGAGGGCGAAGTCGCGCCGCTCCATCGAGCCCGACAGGTCCATGGCGATCATGATCTCGCGGCCCGAGGCCGGGAGGGCGGCCGCCGGCATGACGAGGCGCGGGCCCGACAGCGCCGCCACCAGGGCGATCCACAGCGTCCAGGTGAGCAGGGCCCGCCGGCGCCCGCGGGCCGCGCGGTCGGCGCCGGCGCGCGCGCCGGCCACCAGGGTCGCGGGCACGCGCAGGGCGCCGCTGCCCCCCTCCGGCTCCGCCGGGATCAGGCGCGCGGCCAGCAGCGGCAGGGGCAGCGCCAGCAGCGCCCAGGGCGCGGCGAGGTCGAAGGCCGACAGGAGCGCGCTGAGCCACGCGGGCAAGAATCCGCTCATGCCCGCAGCCGCCCGATCAGGCGGGCGAGCTCGGCGTCCAGGGCGTCGAGGTCGGGATCCTGCCGCCGGTACAGCCCGTCGGCGAGCACCCGGCCGGCGCCCCGGGTGAAGAAGTCGGTCCGGAACAGCCCGTCCAGCCGGGCCGCCCAGTCCGGGCCCGTCGCCCGGGTCCCGGTCCCTGCCTCGGCCTCGCCGGACCGGTCGAGAGACCGGTCGAGTCTGCGCAGCAGCCGGGCCTGGGCGACGAGGCGCGCCTCCGGGTCGAGGCCCCGGCTCCGGGCGAGCTCGGCGAGCGCCGCCCGGCGCAGGGTGGCCCGCGCCCGGCCGCGCGCGTAGCGCACGAGCCCGACCAGCAGGGCGGCGAGGAAGCCCAGGGCGGCCGCGGCCACGACCTCGCCCTGCGCCGCGCCGGCGGCGCCGCCGGGCAGGTGCAGGCCCCGGAGCTGGTCGAGCGACAGGGGGATCTCGGCGGGCGCGACGGGATTCATCGGGTCCCGCCGCGGATCAGGTCGCCGGGGATCGCGCCGCCGGGTCCGGCCTCACAGCACGGCATCGAGGCGCTCCATGAGCGGCGCGTAGGCCTCCGGGCCGGTCTCGACGTCGAGGCGCACGCCCGCGATGCCGCGGCGGGCGTAGTCGGCGAGCCGGGCCTCGGCGGACGGGGCCGCCTGTCCTCCCGCGGTCGGCAGCGCGGTCCCGCGGCGGCCGTCCGCGAGGGCGAAGGGGTAGTAGCCCGGCGGCCGGGCGCGCTCGAAGGCGTCGCTCACCAGGATCAGCCGGATGGCGATCCGCTCGGCGAGCAGGGTCAGGAGCTCGTCGAAGCCCGGCCCGGGATCGTCCAGGGCGCTGGCGATGACGAGGTGGCCGCCGGCCGGCAGCAGGCTGCGGGCGAGGGCGAGCGTCGCCTCCAGCGGCGGCTCCGCGCGGGTCGGCGCGCCGGACCCGGCCGCCAGCGCGTCGGCATGGGCCTGGGCGAGGGCGCCGGTGACCGCGATCATGGCGCGCTCGCCGCCCGCCGGCCGCAGCACGGTCGGCGCCCCGGCCGCGGCGACCGCGAGGCCGACCCGGCCGCCGTCGGCGGCGACCCGCCAGCCGAGCAGCGCCAGGGCCTCGGCGGCCGCCACCGAGCGCAGGGCCCGGCGGGTGCCGAACAGCATCGCGGGCCGGAAATCGGCGAGCAGCACCACCGCGCGGTCGCGCTCGTCGTGGTGGGTGCGGACGTGCAGCTGCCCGGTGCGGGCCGTGGCGTTGCGGTCGATGAAGCGGCGGTCGTCGCCCTCGGACCAGAGGCGGACGTCCTCCGGCTCCGACCCGCGCCCGCGGCGCCGGGTGACGATGCCGCCCGGCAGGCCCGCCAGCGTCCGGGTGGCGGGCGCGGAGCCCCGCCGGGCGAGGTGGCGCAGGCCCATCAGGGCCTCGCCCGAGAGGTGGATGCCGTGCTCGGCGCGGTCTCGCCCCGCCTCCCGGGCGGGGAAGGGGCCCCCGGCGGTCGGGCCGACCGCCCCCGCGGCGGGGAGAGGGGATCTGCGCCGCGCCTGCCCGAACCCGAACACCGTCAGAGCGCCCGCACCCGCTGCACCAGCTCGCCGACGAGGCCGCGCGCCGTCCGGCCCTCGGCGGCCGCTCGCCAGGTCAGGCCGATCCGGTGGGAGAGGGCGTCGCGGGCCAGCTCCGCGACGTCCTCGGGCGTGACGTGGTCGCGCCCCCGCAGCCAGGCCCGGGCCTTGCCGGCCATCATCAGCGCCAGGGTGCCGCGCGGGGAGGCCGGGTGCTCGATCATGGCGCGCAGGTCCGGGGCGGCCGCGTCAGTGCGGGTCGCCGCCACCAGCCGGACGAGGTAGTCCTTGAGGGCCGGCGACACGTAGGTGGCGAGCGCCGCCTCTCGGGCGGCGCGCACGTCCGCCAGCGACAGCCGCACGGTCATCGCGTCGACGTGGTGGGTGATCTCGCCCTCCACGAGGTCGAGGATCGCCCGCTCGGTGGTCTCGTCGGGCATGTCGACCACGACGTGGAGGAGGAAGCGGTCGAGCTGCGCCTCCGGCAGCGGGAAGGTGCCGGCATGCTCGATCGGGTTCTGGGTCGCCACGACCATGAACGGGTCGGACAGGCGGTGCGTCGTCCCCGAGACCGTCACCTGCCCCTCGGCCATCGATTCGAGCAGCGCCGACTGCACCTTCGGGGGGGCGCGGTTGACCTCGTCCACCAGCACGAGGGCGTGGAACAGCGGCCCGGGCAGGAACTCGAAGGTGCCGCTGTCCTGACGCCAGACGGTGGTGCCGGTGAGGTCGGCCGGCATCAGGTCCGGGGTGCACTGGATGCGCGCGAAGGAGCCGTCGAGGCCGTCGGCGAGGCGCTTGACCGCGCGGGTCTTGGCGAGCCCCGGCGCGCCCTCGATCAGCAGGTGCCCGCCGGTGAGGAGCCCGATCAGCAGGCGCTCCACGAGGCCGGCGCTGCCGATCAGGCCGCGCTCCAGCCCCTCGCGCAGCGCCATGACGCGGCCGTGCAGGGCGGCGTCGGGCGTGCTGCTGGGCCCTTTGTCGGGTGCGGTGTCGGGCCTGCGTTCGGCGAGGGCGCCGCTCGTGGCGCCGCTCATGCGGAGAACGATCCGGCGCGGAGCGGATCCGCCCGTCGGGCCATGTCCCGGGCCATGTTCCGGGCCTTGTCCTGGGCCGTGTGCTGCATCCTGCACGTCTCCTCGGCCGGGTCCCGGATTCTTAAGGGATCCTCAGGCTCTTGCCGGTGTGCCCGCTGCCCGGTGCGGCCGTCAATCCCGCTTCGGACACGCTTTCCGATCCCGCCCGGGCCATGGTGTCACGGTTCCGTCACCTCTCCGCTCCCATGAGACGCCGGATGACCAGCTACGCCGCCCTCCCCGAAGAACTGAAATCCGCGATCGGCCTGCTCGTGGCCTTCGTGCTGGGCACGATCATCGGGGCCGAGCGGCAGTACCGGCAGCGCACCGCGGGCCTGCGCACGGCGGTGCTGGTCGCGGTCGGGGCGAGCGCCTTCGTGGATCTCGGCATGCGCCTGACCGGTCCGGACGGGGGCGTCCGGACCGTGGCCTACGTGATCTCCGGCATCGGCTTCCTCGGCGCCGGCGTGATCATGAAGGAGGGGATGAACGTCCGCGGCCTCAACACGGCCGCGACCCTGTGGTGCTCGGCCGCGGTCGGGGCCTTCTGCGGCGCCGACCTGCCCCTGGAGGCGGTGTTCGTGATGGTGACGGTGCTCGCCTGCAACACCGCGCTCCGGCCGCTGGTGAACGCCATCAACCGCGCGCCGATCCGCGAATCCGCCACCGAGGCGACCTACGAGGTCCAGGTCACCACGGCGCCCGGCGAGGCCGGGCCGGCGCAGGACCTGCTGGTGGAGCGCCTGGAGGCGGCGAACTACCCGGTCGGCAGCGTCGAGATCGAGGAGCGCGGCGAGAGCGCGGTCGACGTGGTGGCGACGCTCACGGCCAGCGCCGTCAAGGCGGAGGAACTCGACGCCGTGACCAACGAGCTGGCCCGGATGCCCGGCATCCGCCACGCCACGTGGTCGGTGCAGACCGCCGACTGAGCGCGGGCGATCCAGCCGGGTGATCCGGAGGGCGCGCCCTCCGGCGGAGGGGCCGGGCCGTCAGCGGCGCGGGTCGAGGGGCCGGCTGCGGCGCTCGATCACCACGGTCGGGCGCGTGCGGCGCTCCACCACCACGGTGCGCGGGGCCCGGCTCGGGCTCGCCTGGGTCAGGATCCGCTCGGGCATGCGCTCCGGCTTGGCCTTCTTGGCCGCCAGGACGTGGGGGCGGACCTCGTCGGCCGGCAGGCCCATCAGGCCGGCGGCGATCTCGACCTGCTGCTCCACGTCGTCCGCGAGGTCCTGCGCGGCGGCGACCGCCTCGCTCACGGTGGGCGGCTCGCGGCGGACGCGGATCGGTGGCAGGTCGGCGAAGCTCTTCTGCGTCTTCTTCACGGGGCGACTCGCGGTCTTCATGCACCAGACATAGCGCCTTCCGGACAGGTTGTGCAGTGCATCAAAAACGTGTGATGGGCGCCTCCCGCACATGTCTCGCCGGCGGATAGCGCGGGGGAGACGCGGAGCTGACGCGCAGTGGCGCAGCTGTGAGGCCGGCTGCCGCGCGCTTGGGCAGGCTCGGACCGCTTCGGGCATCCGGTGCCCGATCTGCCGGAGTTTCGGGCGTCCCGCGGGCCAGCGCCGTCTGCCCAGCTTCGGGAACGCGCCCCGATGCGTCATAGTGGCGCAGTCTGGCGAGCCCGCGCTTACCTGCGCTTCAGTCCGGCATGGTAGGGTCCGCGCATGACCGAGAGTCTCGATCCCCGGCTGACCCCGGCCCGGCCGCACGTCGCCGATCTCCGCCTGCGGGACCGCGTCGCGGCGGCGCGCTACGTCGCCGGGACGCGGCGGCGGGTGACCGTCCCGTCGGCACCGCTGCGCCGCGCACCGGCCGCCGATGCGGGGCTCGACACCGAGGCGCTGCTCGGCGACGCAGTCGACCTCTACGACACGGCGTCCGGCTTCGCCTTCGTGCAGCTCGCCCGCGACGCCTACGTCGGCTACCTGCCGGCCGAAAGCCTCGGTCCGGCCGATCCGGAGCCGACGCACCGCGTCACGGCCCTGCGCACCTTCCTGTATCCCGAGCCGGACCTGAAGCGGCCGGTCCTCGGCCATCTCAGCCTCGGCGCACGCCTCGCCGCGACGGGGGAGGCGGGCGCCTACCTGGAGACGCCGGGCGGCTACGTGTTCGCCCGCCACTGCGCGCCCGTCGAAGCGCGCGAGCCGGACTACGCCGCGACGGCCGCGCGGCTCGCCGGGACCCCCTATCTCTGGGGCGGCCGCACCAGCCTCGGGCTCGACTGCTCCGGCCTCGTGCAGCTCTGCCTCGACGCGGCGGGGCTGCCCTGCCCGCGCGACGCCGACATGCAGGAGCGGGCCCTCGGGCAGGCGCTGACGTTCGATCCCGCGCGCCCGGAGGTCGCGGGCCTGCGCCGGGGCGACTTCGTCTTCTGGCGCGGCCATGTCGGGCTGATGGTCGATCCCGAGACGCTGATCCACGCCAACGGCCACCACATGGCGGTCGCCGCGGAGCCGCTCGCCGGGGCGGTCGCCCGCATCGCGGCGCACAGCTTCGGCGCCGTGACGGGGATCCGGCGGCTCTGAGGGAGCCGGCGCGGGTCCCATTCCCGCGGCAATCGTGCTACAGAGGGGCCACGGAGCGGTTCCGCTTCCCTCTTCCCGCCCGGTTCCTGGGCCAGTCCTGTTGACAGGACAGCCCCGCCCTCGCCACATCCCCCGCATGACCGCCGATATCGCGACCCCCGAGCCCGTCCCGGGCACCGCCGGCAAGCCGCCGCTGGAGATCCTGCTCTGCGCCCCGCGCGGCTTCTGCGCCGGCGTGGTGCGGGCCATCGACGTCGTGGAGCGGGCGCTCGCCATCTACGGGCCGCCCGTCTACGTCCGCCACGAGATCGTGCACAACAAGTACGTCGTGGAGAGCCTGAAGCGGAAGGGCGCCGTGTTCGTCCGCGAGCTCGACGAGGTGCCGGACGGCGGCGCCCCGGTGATCTTCTCCGCCCACGGGGTGGCCAAGACCGTCCCGGCCAACGCTGATTCGCGCGGGCTGACCACGATCGACGCCACCTGCCCGCTGGTGACCAAGGTCCACCGCGAGGCCGAGATCCACCACAAGCGCGGCCGCCACGTGCTGCTCGTCGGCCATTCCGGCCATCCCGAGGTGGTGGGCACGATGGGCCAGCTGCCCAAGGGCTCGATCACCCTCGTGGAGGATCTCGAGCAGATCGCCGCCCTGACACCGGACAATCCCGACAACCTCGCCTGGGTCACCCAGACGACCCTGTCGGTGGACGACACCCGGCACATCGTCGAGGCCCTGAAGAAGAAGTTCCCGAACATCACCGGGCCGCACAAGGACGACATCTGCTACGCCACCACCAACCGCCAGGAGGCGGTGAAGCAGGTGGCGCCGCTGGTCGACGCCCTGATCGTGGTCGGCTCGTCGAACTCGTCGAACTCGCAGCGCCTGCGCGAGGTCGCCGAGCGCGTCGGCTGCCCGATCACCCGCCTCGTGCTCCGCGCCGAGGAGATCGACTGGCCGGCCTTCGAGGGCATCCGCAAGCTCGGCCTCACGGCCGGCGCCTCGGCCCCCGAAGTCCTGGTCGAGGAGATCATCGACGCCTTCGCGGCCCGCTACGACGTGATGGTCGACACGGTCTCGACCGTGATCGAGGACATGGTCTTCCCGCTGCCGCGGGAGCTGCGCAGCGAGGCCGCCGAGTAGGCGGTCCGGTCCGACAGCCCCGACGCCCCGGGCTCGGGGCGCGCGGCAGGCTTTATGCGGGGGCGCTTCGGCGCCCCTTGCCGTATCGAACTTCCGACATCAGAGCGCAGACACGTGGCCGTCTACACCGAGGTATCCGACGCGGCGCTCGCCGAGTTCCTGTCCGCCTACGCGATCGGCAGCCTGCTCTCCTTCAAGGGCATCGCGGAGGGCGTCGAGAACTCGAACTTCTTCCTGCACACGACCGAGGGCGCCTACATCCTGACGCTCTACGAGAAGCGCGTCCGGGAACAGGACCTGCCGTTCTTCATCGGGCTGATGGAGCACCTCTCGGCCCGGGGCCTCGCCTGCCCGCAGCCCGTGCGCGACCGGGCCGGCCAGGCCCTCGGCCAGCTCTGCGGCCGGCCCGCCGCCATCGTGAGCTTCCTGGAGGGCGTCTCGGTCAAGGCGCCGGGCATCGAGCATTGCCGGGAACTCGGCCGGGCCCTCGCGGAGCTGCACGCCGCCGGCCGGGACTTCCCGATGGTGCGGGACAACAATCTCTCGGTGTCCGCGTGGCGCCCGCTCTTCGCGCAGGCCGAGGCCCAGGCCGATTCGGTCGAGCCCGGCCTCGCGGCGCGCACCCGGTCGGACCTCGCCGTCCTGGAGGCGCACTGGCCCCGGGACCTGCCGGGCGGCGTGATCCACGCGGACCTGTTCACCGACAACGTCTTCTTCATCGGCGACGCGCTGTCGGGCCTGATCGACTTCTACTTCGCCTGCACGGACGCCTTCGCGTACGACCTCGCGGTCTGCCTGAACGCGTGGTGCTTCGACCCCGACGGCACCTTCCACCGCGACATGGCCGCCGCGCTGATCGCCGGCTACGAGGCCGTGCGGCCCCTGGAGGCCGCCGAGGTCGCGGCCCTGCCGATCCTGTGCCGGGGCGCCGCGCTCCGCTTCATGCTCACCCGGCTGGTCGATTGGCTGAACGTGCCCCCGGGCGCCCTGGTGAAGCCGAAGGACCCGCGGGAATTCGATCGCCGGCTCACCTTTCACCGCCAGGCGCGGGACGCCCGCGATTACGGCAGGGCGGGCTGAGACGCGGATGAGCCGGCGACCCGCTGGACAACCGGGTCGATCCATCCGCCACGACCGGTTTGACAGGGCCGAACCCCGTCACAGCGAGCGCAGCGCCGTGGCCCAAGGTGGCGCGACGCTCGTCGCCGTGGCGCTGCCCTGGATCGCTTCGCTGCACGCGCACTGACGGCTGGGGCGCAGGGGGCGGCAGGCGGCCGCACCGTTTCGGGAAGGGGAGGCGCGGAACCGCCGACCCTCGCGTTCGAACGAATTGTCGGGCCGCTCAGTCGGTCTCGCCGTCCAGACCCAGCCAGTGGCGGCCGTCGCGGGCGAGCAGCGCGTCGGCCTCCGTCGGGCCGGCGCTGCCCGCGGGGTAGAAGTTCACCTCCGCCTGCGGCCAGCCCTTGAGCAGGGGATCGACCGCGGCCCAGCCGGCCTCGATGTTGTCGGCGCGCTGGAACAGCGTCGCGTCGCCGGTCATGCAATCGTAGAGCAGCGTCTCGTAGCCGACATTCGGCCGGTCGGCGAAGAAGTCCTTGTAGCGGAAGCCGGAGCGCACCCGGCCGATCTTCATCTGCGGCCCCGGCACCTTGACGTTGAACTCGGTGCTGACCCCGTGATCGGGATCGATCTGGATCCGCATCACGGTGGGCGCGAGGTCGGCCGTGGGGGTGTCCTCGAACATCTTGAACGGCGCCGGCTTGAACAGCACCGCGATCTCGGTGCGCCGCCCGGTCATGCGCTTGCCGGTGCGGACGTAGAACGGCACGCCGGCCCAGCGCCAGTTCTCGATGTTGAGCTTCAGGGCGATGTAGGTCTCGGTGACCGAGTCCTTCGCCACGTGCGGCTCGTCCCGGTAGGCGGGCACGTCGCGCCCCTCCGATGTGCCGGCCGTGTACTGGCCGCGCACCGCGTCCTCGGGCGGGATCGGCTTCACGGCCTCGGCGAGCTTGGCCTTCTCGGTGCGCACGGCCTCCGCGTCGAAGGAGTTCGGTGGCTCCATGGCGACCATGCAGAGCAGCTGGAACATGTGGTTCGGCACCATGTCGCGCAGCGCCCCGGTCGGCTCGTAGAAGCCGCCCCGCTCCTCGACACCCACGGTCTCGGCCGCCGTGATCTGGATGCTGTCGATGTATTCCCGCCGCCAGACCGGCTCCAGCAGGCCGTTGGCGAAGCGGAACGCCATGATCGACTGCACGGTCTCCTTACCCAGGAAGTGGTCGATCCGGTAGAACTGGCTCTCGTCGCCCTGGCGGAGGATGCGGGCGTTCAGCTCCCGGGCCGAGGCGAGATCGGAGCCGAACGGCTTCTCGATGACCACGCGGCGGAAGGTGTCGCCCTCCTGCTTGAGCAGGCCGGCCTGGCCGAGCCCGTCCACGATCGTCCCGAAGAAGCGCGCCGCCACCGCGCAGTAGAACACCGCGCTGCCGGTGACCCGCTGCTTCACGGCCGCGTAGGTCTCGGGCTTCTCGAAATCGCCCTTGAGGTAGTGGAGCCGGTCCCGGATGAAGCCCCAGCTCTTCGGGTCGATGTGGTCGGCGTGGAACTCCGAGGTCGGGTCCTTGCTGAACGCCTCCAGGGTCTGGGTGAGATTCTCGCGGAGCGATTCGTCCGTCCCGTCATTGTGATCGATGCCGAGGATCGAGAAGCCCTCGGACAGCAGGCCGGCGCCGGCGAGGTTGTAGAGCGAGGGCATCAGCAGGCGCTTGGTGAGGTCGCCGCCGGCCCCGAAGATCACCAGCGTGCACGGCGGCGCCGGCTGCGTGCCGCAGGCTGCCGTGTCCTTGAGGGCTGTCGTCGGCTCGGCCATCCCTGACTCCCGTGTGGCTGCAGTGCACCAAACCGGCCTGACAACCCGCCGCGGCGCGGCCCGTTCCGGTACCCGCTGGGCTATGCTGCGCCGAGGCTAGGATCAAGGAACCCCGCATGCATACCCATTCCCTCGAGCCCTGGGCCCACAGCCACGTCTTCCTGGGTGACCGGCACGATCGCCACGCCCGCCGGACCTGGGCGGTGGTCGCGCTCGCGGCCGTCACGATGGTGGCTGAGATCGCCGGCGGCACGTGGCTCGGCTCGATGGCGCTGGTCGCCGACGGCTGGCACATGTCGACCCACGCGGCGGCCCTGGGCATCGCGGCGCTCGCCTACCACTTCGCCCGCCGCCACGCGGACGATCCCCGCTTCAGCTTCGGCACCGGCAAGTTCGGCGACCTCGCGGCCTTCGCCAGCGCGCTGCTGCTCGGCCTGATCGCCCTGCTGATCGGCGCCGAGAGCCTCGACCGGCTGCTGCATCCGGTGGCGATCGGCTTCGGTCAGGCGATCCCGATCGCCGTGCTGGGGCTCGCCGTGAACCTCGCGAGCGTCTGGCTGCTGCACGACGACCACGACGATCACGGCCACGACGACCACGCTCACCATCACGGAGGCCACGCGCACGGAGGTCACGCGCACGCGGGCCACGCGCATGGCGGCCACGGCGGCCACGACACGAACTTCCGGGCCGCCTACGTCCACGTCCTGGCCGACACGCTGACGTCGGTCCTGGCCATCGCGGCGCTGCTCGGCGGGCGCTATCTCGGCCTCGCTTGGCTCGACCCGGCCATGGGCCTCGTCGGCACCGCGGTGATCCTGGCGTGGTCGTGGAGCCTGCTGCGGACGGCCGCCCTCGTTCTCCTCGACGCGCGGCCCTCGCCGGCGGCCACTCGGGAGATCCGGGAGCGTCTGGAGATCGGCGGCGACCGGGTCAGCGACCTGCATCTCTGGCAGCTCGGGCCGGGCCACCGGGCCGCCGTGATCGCCCTCGTCAGCGACGATCCGCAGCCGCCCGCCCACTACAAGGCGCGCCTCGCCGGGGTGAGGGGCCTGAGCCACGTCACCGTCGAGGTCCAGCCCTGCGTCGGGCACGCCGCGGCGGCCTGAAGGTCCCGCGCGGGCGCTCGGCCTGGCGGCCGCTACTCGTCGGGGCGGACCGCCTGGCCGCCCCGGTCGATCGGCAGGCTCGGGCCCTTCAGCTCGGAATCGCTCGGCAGGGCGCGCACGTCCCAGCCGCCGCCGAGCGCCCGGATCAGCGTGACCGCCGCGGTGAAGCGGTTCAGTCGCACCTGAAGGGCGTTGACCTCGTTGTTCACGAGCAGGTTCTGCGCGGTCACCACCGTGGTGAAGTTCTGGGTGCCGGCCCGGTACTCGTTGAGGGTGATCTCCACGGCCCTGCGCGACAGGTCCACGGCGGTGTCCTGCGCCCCCTGCTGCTGGCCGAGGATGCGCAAAGCCGCCATCTGGTTCTCGACCTCCGCGAGGGCGGCCAGCACCACCTGCCGGTAATTGGCCACCGCCGCGTCGTAGCCGGCCTCGGCCGAGCGCAGCGCCGCGGTGCGGGCGCCGCCGTCGAACAGCACCTCGCTGCCGGAGGCCGCCACCGACCAGACCTGGTTGGCCGCCGAGAGCAGGCCGTTGCGGGTCGCCCCCGAGATGCCGCCCTGGGCCGAGATCGTCACGGTCGGGAAGAAGGCCGCCACCGCCACGCCGATGCGCTCGCTCTGCGCCTGGACGAGGCGCTCGGCCTGGGCCACGTCGGGCCGCCGCTCCAGCAGGTCGCCGGGGATGCCCACCGGCACGCCCGGCGGGCTGCGCCCGATGCCGGATACCGGGATCGACACCTCGGAGGGCGGGCGCCCGATCAGGGTGGCGATGGCGTTGACGAACTGCACCCGGGTCAGGCGCACCGCGATGGCCTGGGCCTGGATGGTCTGGACCTGGGTCTGCGCGGTGATCACGTCGGAGCGCGCCGCGACCCCGGCGGCGTACTGGTTCTCGGTGATCGCCAGGGTCCTCTTGAAGTTCTCGACGTTCTCGTCGAGCACCTTCTGGAGGGAATCGGCGTAGCGCACCGTCAGGTAGTCGGCCGCGATCTCCGCCTGGATGCTCAGGCGGGTCAGCGCGATCGTGGCGGCGTCGGACTGCGCCAGGGCCGCCTCGCTCTCGATGGTGCGGCGCGTGCCGCCGAACAGGTCGAGCTCCCAGCTCGCCTGGCCCAGCAGCGCCACGTTGGTGCGCGTGGCGGTGCCGCTGCCGGTCCGGGTGATGCTCGGCGCGCCGATCACCGTCGGGTACAGGGCCGCCTGCGCGGAGGCGACGAGCGCCCGCGCCTGCCGGTAGTTCGCCACCGCCTGCCGGAGGGACTGGTTGTCGACGTCGACGAGGCGGATCAGCCGGTCGAGGGTCGGGTCCTTGAACACCCGCCACCAGTCGCCGCGCTCGACCGCGTCGCTCGGCCGGGCCTCGCGCCAGCCCTTCTTTCGCGCCGCGACGTAGGCCGGGCTGTCCTCCCGGACACCGCCCTGCTTGTAGGCCAGCGGCGTCTCCACGGAGGGCCGGGTGTAGTCCGGGCCGACCACGCAGCCGGCGAGGAGCGGGGCGGCGAGGAGGAGGGATGCGAGGGTGCGACGCCGGCGGTCGGCGGAGGCGGGTTGGTGGCTCGACGGTCGGATGGACGCGGGGATGATGCCCACCGGCGCCCTCATCCCGAGGTGCCGGAGCGTGGCGGAGGCCGCGAAGGACGGCTCCAGCCGGCGGCGCGATCCCCGGAACCCGCCTTCGAGGTCCGCTGCCGCGGGCACCTCCGGATGAGGGCGCGGGCCGGACAGACCTTCACACCCGACCGGAGTCGCCTCTGTTTCACGTGAAACCTTAACCATCATTCCCCGGCCGGCAGCGCCGCTTCTCCGCTCCGCCCGCCGCGCCTGCGTCGGTTGAGCACCCTGTGCCGGAGGCGATCGAGGGTGAGGTAGACGACGGGGGTGGTGTAGAGGGTCAGGATCTGGCTCACAATCAGCCCGCCGACGATGGCGATGCCCAACGGGCGGCGCAGCTCCGCGCCCTCGCCGTTGGCCAGGATCAGCGGCACGGCGCCGAGCATGGCGGCCAGCGTCGTCATCATGATCGGCCGGAAGCGCAGGAGACAGGCCTCGCGGATCGCGTCCACGGGATTCGCGGCCCGGGTCCGCTCCGCGTCGATCGCCACGTCGATCATCATGATCGCGTTCTTCTTCACGATGCCGATGAGCAGGAACACCGCGATCAGCGCGATGATGGTGAAGTCGGTGCCCGTCACCAGCAGGGCCAGCACCGCGCCGACGCCGGCCGAGGGCAGGGTCGAGAGGATCGTCAGCGGGTGCACGAAGCTCTCGTAGAGGATTCCCAGCACCGCGTAGACCGCCAGGATCGCCGCCAGGATCAGCAGCGGCTGGCGCGACGCGGAGGCGACGTAGTTCTTGGCCGCGCCGGCATACTCACCGTGGATCGTGGCGGGCAGCTGCAGGGAGGCCATGGCCCGGTCGATGGCATCGGTGGCGTCCGACAGGCTCTTGCCCGGGGCGAGGTTGAACGAGATCGTGGTCGCCACGAACAGGCCCTGGTGGCTCACCTGCACGGGGGCACTGCCGGGCTCGATCCGCGCGAAGGCCGAGAGCGGCACCATCGTCTCCTTGGCGGCCGAGACCGGCGCGCTCGACGAGGCGCCGCCCTTGCTCGCCGCGATGGCGTTGGCGGAGGCGTTGCGGGCCGAGTCGGACGCGATGGCGGCGGCGTTCGAGGCGGTGTCGGCCGTGCTGGCGGAAGCGGCGGCGGCCGCCGCCGCGACGGCGCCCGCGGTGCCCGAGCCGCCGACGGCGCCGGAGCCCGTGGCGACGCCGGTCGCGGCGCTCGCCGACGACCCGCTGCCCGGGCTGCTGGTGCCGGTCGCCGCGTTGGTGTTGACGGTCCCGCCCGCCGCCACCGTGCCGGCGACCGCGTTGGTGGTGGCCGAGCCCGGCGCGTTGCCGCCCGAGGTCGAGACGTAGATCTGCTTGAGCGTCTCCGGCGTCTCCAGGTAGCGCGGCGCGATCTCCATCACGACGTGGTACTGGTTCAGCGGGTTGTAGATCGTCGAGACCTGGCGCTGGCCGAAGGCGTCGTAGAGGGTGTTGTCGATCTTGTTCGGCGTGATGCCGTAGCGGAACGCGGTCGCCCGGTCGATCACAACCCGGCTCTCCAGCCCGCCCTCCTGCTGGTCCGAGGTCACGTCCGCGAAGGTCGGGTCCTTCTGCAGAGCCGCCACCAGCTTCGGGGCGGCGGCGAACAGCTCCTCGGCGGTGTCGCCCTGGAGGGTGTACTGGTACTGGGCGAAGCTCTGGCGGCCGCCCATCTGCAGGTCCTGGCGGGGGAAGACGTAGAGGCGCGCGCCCGCGACCTGCGCGAGCTTCGGCCGCAGCCGCGCCATCACGGCCGAGATCGGCGCCCGCTCGTTGAGCGGCTTCAGGCCGACGAAGACGTTGGCCGAGTTGGTGCCGCGGCCGCCCGTGAAGCCGACGACGCTCTCGACCGCCGGATCCGCCCCGACGATCGCGGTCGCCTGCGTGAGCTTCTTCTCCATCGACTGGAACGAGATGCGCTGGTCGGCCTGGATGCCGCCCATCATCTGCCCGGTATCCTGCTCGGGGAAGAAGCCCTTCGGGACGATGATGTAGAGGTAGACGTTGAGCCCGACCGTGGCGAGCAGGCTCAGCAGGACGAGGCGCGGATGGGCGAGCGCCACCTCCAGCGTCCGCGCGTAGGCCCCGAGCAGCCGGGCGAAGCCGCCCTCCAAAATCCGGATCAGCAGGTTCGGCCGGCGGCCGGCCGGCGGTTCGCCATTGGGACCATGCCCCTCGGCCCGGAGCAGCCGGGCACACATCATCGGCGTGGTCGTGAGCGAGAGCACCAAGGAAATCAGGATCGACAGCGACAGCGTCACCGAAAATTCCTGGAAGATGCGGCCGACGAGGCCGCCCATCAGCAGGATCGGCAGGAACACCGCGATAAGTGACAGGCTCATCGAGATCACCGTGAACCCGACCTCCCGCGCGCCGATCAGCGCCGCCTGGAGCCGGGGCTTGCCCTCCTCGATGTGCCGCTGGACGTTCTCCAGCACCACGATGGCGTCGTCGACCACGAAGCCGGTGCCGATGATCAGCGCGGTCAGCGACAGGATGTTGAGCGAGTAGCCGAGCAGATACATCGCCGAGAAGGTGCCGACGATCGAGATCGGCACGGCGACCGCCGGGATCAGCGTGGCCCGCCAGGAGCGCAGGAAGCCGTACACCACCAGGATGACGAGGCCGACCGCCACCAGCAGCGTCTCCTCGGTGGCCGCGAGGGAGGCGCGGATCGTGGCACTGCGATCGCCGGTGAGCTTGATGTCGATGCCGCCGGGCAGGGACGCGGTGATCTGCGGCAGCGCCTCCTTCACGGCGTTGATGGTCTCGACCACGTTGGCGCCGGGCTGCTTGTAGACGAACAGCAGCACGCCCGGCTTGCCGTTGACGATGCCGAGGTTGCGCTTGTCCTCGACCCCGTCGAGCACCTGCCCGACATCGGTGAGCTTCACCGCGGCGCCGTTGCGGTAGGCCACGATGATGTCGCGGTAATCGGCGGCCTTGCGGCCCTGGTCGTTGGCGTAGAGCTGGTAGCGGCGGTCGCCCGCGTCGATCTCGCCCTTGGGCGAGTTCGCGTTCGCGGAGGCGAGCGCGGCCCGGATGCCCTCGAGGCCGATGCCGTAGTTGAACAGGGCCGTGGGATCGAGCTCGACCCGCACCGCCGGCAGGGACGAGCCGCCGATATCGACGTTGCCGACGCCCGGCAGCTGGGACAGCTTCTGCTGCACCACGGTGGCGGCGGAATCGTAGACCTGGCCGCGGGTCAGCGTCTCCGAGGTCATGCCGAGGATGATGATCGGCGTGTCGGCGGGGTTGAACTTCCGGTAGGTCGGGTTCTGCCGGAGCGAGGCGGGCAGGTCGGCGCGCGCCGCGTTGATGGCAGCCTGGACGTCGCGGGCCGCGCCGTCGATGTCGCGGTTGAGGCCGAACAGCAGCACGATCCGGGTCGAGCCGAGGGAGTTCGTGGACGTCATCTCGTTGACGTCCGCGATAGCGCCGAGCCGCCGCTCCAGGGGCGCCGCCACGGTGGTGGCCATGGTGTCGGGCGAGGCGCCGGCCATCTGGGCCTGGACGAGGATCACCGGGAAGTCGATCTGCGGCAGCGGCGCCACCGGCAGCTTCAGGAAGGCGAACAGCCCGGCGAGCAGCACGCCGATCGTGAGCAGCGTGGTCGCCACCGGCCGCCGGATGAACGGCTCGGAGATGTTCACGGCAGCGCCTCGCCGGGCGCGAGATCCGGCCCCCGCCGCCCGGAGATCCGCCGCTCCAGTCGGTCGAAGGCCAGGTAGATCACCGGCGTGGTGAACAGCGTCAGCACCTGGCTGACGATCAGGCCGCCCGCGATGCAGATGCCGAGCGGCTGGCGCAGCTCGGAGCCGACGCCGGTGCCGAGGATCAGCGGCACCGCGGCGAAGAGCGCCGCCAGCGTCGTCATCAGGATCGGCCGGAAGCGCAGCAGGCAGGCCTGGAAGATCGCCTCGCGGGGCTCGAGCCCGTCCTCGCGCTCCGCCTGGAGCGCGAAGTCGATCATCATGATGGCGTTCTTCTTCACGATGCCGATCAGCAGCACGATGCCGATCACCGCGATGATGTCGAGCGACAGGCCGAACAGCATCAGGCCGAGCAGCGCCCCGATCCCCGCCGACGGCAGGGTCGAGAGGATCGTGATCGGGTGGATGAAGCTCTCGTAGAGCACGCCCAGCACGATGTAGACGGTCACGATCGCCGCCAGGACCAGGAACAGCTCGTTGCCGAGCGCCGACTGGAAGGCGAAGACCGAGCCCTGCGGCACCACCCGGAACGAGGGCGGCAGGCCGATCTCGGCCTTGACCTTGTCGATCGCCTCGACCGCCTGCCCCAGCGCCGCGCCGGGGGCGAGGTTGAACGACACGGTGGTGGCCGGGAACTGGCCGAGATGGGAGATCAGCAGCGGCGCCCGCCGCTCGCTGATCCGCGCGACCGCCGAGAGCGGCACCTGCCCGTTGGTCGCCGTGGAGGAGGGCAGGTAGATCGCGTCGAGGCTGCGGAGCGTCGTGTGCAGCTTCGGGTCGGCCTCCAGGATCACCCGGTACTGGTTGGACTGGGTGAAGATCGTCGAGATGATCCGCTGGCCGAAAGCGTCGTAGAGGGCATTGTCGATGGTGGCCGGGGTGATGCCGTAGCGGCCGGCGGTGGGCCGGTCGATGGTCACGTAGGCGGCGAGCCCCTGGCCCTGGTGGTCGCTCGCCACGTCCATCACCACGGGGGACTTCGCCAGCGCCTCGGTGAAGCGCGGCACCCAGGTCTCGAAATCGTCGATGTTCGGGCTCTCCAGGATCACTTGGTACTGGGTCGCCGAGACCGCCGTGTCGATGGTCAGGTCCTGGACCGGCTGCATGTAAAGCCGCATGCCGGGCTGGTTGGCCGCCGCCGCCGAGATCCGCCGGATGATCGCGCTGGCCGTCGCGGTGCGCGCGTCCCGGGGCTTCAGGTTGATCAGCATCCGGCCGGAATTGAGCGTGACGTTCTGGCCGTCGACCCCGATGAACGACGACAGGCTGGCCACGTCCGGGTCCTTGAGGACGATGTCGGCCATCCGCTGCTGGCGCTCGGCCATGGCGGCGTAGGAGACCGACTGGTCGGCCTGGGTGATGCCCTGGATGACGCCCGTGTCCTGCACGGGGAAGAAGCCCTTCGGGATCACCGCGAACAGGTAGATCGTGAGCCCGAGCGTGCCGAGCGCCACCAGCAGCGTCAGGCCCTGGTGGTTCAGGACGACCCGCAGGGAGCGGCCGTAGGACTCGATCGTGCCGTCGATGGCGCGCCGGCCCAGGCGGGAGAGGACGCCCTCCCGGCGGCGGTGGGCCGCCTCCGGAACGTGCTTCAGGAGCCGCGCGCACAGCATCGGCACCAGCGTCAGCGAGACCACCGCCGAGATGATGATCGTGGCCGCCAGCGTGATGGCGAATTCGTGGAACAGCCGCCCAACCACGTCGCCCATGAACAGGAGCGGGATCAGCACGGCGATCAGCGAGACGGTCAGCGAGATGATGGTGAAGCCGATCTCGCGGGAGCCCTTGAGCGCCGCCTCCAGGGGCGAGTCGCCGGCCTCCACGTGCCGGGCGATGTTCTCGATCACCACGATGGCGTCGTCGACCACGAAGCCGGTGGCGATGGTGAGCGCCATCAGCGACAGGTTGTCGAGGGAGAAGCCGTAGAGGTCCATGACCGACAGGGCGCCGACCAGCGACAGCGGCACCGACAGGCTCGGGATCAGGGTCGCCGACAGGCTGCGCAGGAACAGGAAGATCACCAGCACCACGAGCGCGATGGCGAGGCCGAGCTCGAACTGCACGTCCTCCACGGAGGCGCGGATCGTGGTGGTCCGGTCGGTGAGCGGCGCCACCGCGACGGCGGCCGGCAGGCTCGCCTGGAGCTGCGGCAGCAGCGACTTGATCTTGTCGACGGTCGCGATGACGTTGGCGCCGGGCTGGCGCTGGATGTTCAGGATCACCGCCGGCGTCGCGTCCGCCCAGGCGCCGAGCTTGGTGTTCTCCGGCCCCTCGACCACGTCGGCCACCTCCGAGAGCATCACCGGGGCGCCGTTGCGGTAGGCGATGATCGCCGCGTCGTAGGCCTTCGGGTCGCGGATCTGGTCGTTGGCGTTGATCGCGTAGGACTGCTTCGGCCCGTCGATCGTGCCCTTCGGCGTGTTGACGTTGAGGTTGGTGATGGTGGTGCGCAGGTCGTCGATGTTGAGCCCGTAGGCGGCGAGCGCCCGCGCGTTGAACCGCACCCGCACGGCCGGGCGCTGGCCGCCCGAGATGCTCACGAGGCCGACGCCCGCCACCTGGCTGATCTTCTGCGCGAGGCGCGACTCGGCGAGGTCGCGCACCTGGGTGAGCGGCAGGGTCTTGGAGGTGAGCGCCAGCGTCAGGACCGGCGCGTCGGCCGGGTTGACCTTGGCGTAGATCGGCGGCGCCGGCAGGTCGGAGGGCAGGAGGTTGCCGGCGGCGTTGATCGCCGCCTGGACCTGCTGCTCGGCGATGTCCAGCGGCAGGTCCAGGCTGAACTGCAGGGTGATGACCGAGGCACCCGCGGAGGATTGCGAGGTCATCTGGTTGAGGTTGGCGAGCTGGCCGAACTGCCGCTCCAGCGGCGCCGTCACCGAGGAGGTCATCACCTCGGGGCTGGCGCCGGGATAGAAGGTCTGGACCTGGATCGTCGGGTAATCGACCGCCGGCAGCGCCGAGACCGGCAGGTTCAGGTACGACACGCCGCCGACGATCAGGATCGCCAGCATCAGCAGCGTCGTGGCCACCGGCCGCAGGATGAACAGGCGGGACGGGTTCATGACGCGTTCCCGTTATCCCTTCCCCCGTGGAGGGGGGAGAGGGAGCGTCGCGCCAGAGCCGTCCTCACTGCGCCTGACGGCGCCGGTGCCGACGACCGCCCTCCGCTGTCCCTTGGGAATCCGTCGCCGCGTCGGCCGGCGCGGTGGGCTTCACATCCCCATTGCCGTCAGCCTTGCCGTCCGGCTTCGCCGCCGCGGCCTTGCCGTCGCCGGCGGCCGCCGGCGCGCCCTCGGTGATGCGCACCGGCGCGCCGTCCTTCAGCCGGTCGGTGCCGTCCGTGACGACGCGGTCGCCCGGGTTCAGCCCGGAGACCACCACCGTGTGGGTCCCGTCAGTCTCGCCGGTCTTGATCGGCCGGACCGTGACCTTGCTGTCCCCGTCCATCAGGTAGACGTAGGTGCCGGGCGTGCCCTGGAGCAGGCTGGAATTCGGCACCAGCGTCGCGCCCCGCACCGTGTCGACGGTCAGCTTGGCGTTGACGAACTGGTTCGGGAACAGCTCCTCGTCGGAATTGTCGAACAGCGCGCGCAGCTTCACCGTGCCGGTGGTCGTGTCGATCTGGTTGTCGACCGTGTCGAGGCGGCCGGTGGCGATCTCGTGGGCGTCGCCGCGGTCGTAGGCCCGCACGGTGAGCTTCGCGCCCGCCCGCACCTGCCGCATCACCCGCGACACGTCGTCCTCCGGCAGGGTGAACACCACCGAGATCGGGTGGAGCTGGGTCACCACCACGATCGCCGTGGAGGCGGCCGAGATGTAGTTGCCCTGGTCGACTTGGCGCAGGCCGACGCGGCCGTCCACCGGCGAGACGATGTGCGTGTAGGCGATGTTGAGCTTCTGCTGGTCGACGAGCGCCTGGTCGGCCGCGACCGTGCCCTCGTTCTGCTTCACCAGGGCGGCCTGCGTGTCGACGTTCTGCTTCGAGATCGAGTCCTGCCGGTTCAGCGTCTGGTAGCGCTGCAGGTCGAGCTTCGAGTTCTGGAGCAGCGCCTGGTCGCGGGCGAGCTGGCCCTGGTACTGCGCGAGCAGCGCCTCGTAGGGGCGGGAATCGATCCGGGCGAGCTCGTCGCCCGCCTTCACGGTCTGGCCCTCCCGGAACTGCACCTGCGTGAGGTAGCCGCTGATCTGCGACTTCACCGTCACGGTGGCGAGCGGCGTCACGGTGCCGAGGCCCTGCAGCACCACCGGCATGTCGCCGGTCGTCGCGCTGGCGATGCCCACCGCCTGCGGCATGTCGGCCCCACCGCGCCGGCCGCCGTGGCCGCCGGTGTGATGCGCCGTCGCGGGCTCGGCGCCCTTGCCGGTGCGCGCCTCGTACCAGCGGTGGCCGATCGCCCCGGCGCCGGCGAGCAGCACCAGGATCACGAGCCAGCGGATCGGGCGGAAGCGCCGCGTCCGGACCTCGCGCGCGGGCGCCTCGCCGGGCTGGTAGGCGCGGGCCGTGTCGGTCCGGATCGGTGAACTCTCGTTCATGCCTGACTAGAGCACAGGACGGTCGTCTGCGCGACCGGCGGCACCCTATCCCTCGCTGTCCAAGCCCCCATGCCGCCCCCGGAACGCCGCGTCCCGGAAGCCCGTCCTGAAGCCGCCCGGTCCCGCGGGACCCGACGGCTCCGATCCCGTGTACGGGAGCGTAAGCCCTTAAAGCTGTCCGGGCCCCGAACGGCTCCTTACCGCGGCGTCATGGACACCCGCGGCCGCGCCGCTCGCGCACCTCGCGGCGCCCTCCACCGGTGCCCGGCCAATGCGCCGTCACTAGGGCGGCGACGTTTCACTCGTGTTGCTGGGGCCCGCCGGACGCGTCCGGTACCGCATAAGCGCGCAGCACCGCCCGGAACGCGGGATCGACCGGGGTGACGGCCACGGCGCGGCGCAGGCCGAGTCCGAGGCCGCCGATCAGCAGCGCCAGCACCAGGCAGCCGAGGAACGCGCGTGAGGAAGGCCGCATCGTCGTATCCGGTGGCCGACCCAGCGAGCGGGGCGTGAGCGGGTGCGGCCGCGTCCGGACATGCCGAAAGGGCCACCGACCCGCAAGTCGATGGCCCTTCTGGGGACCGGAGCGGCGCCCCGCTGACGGAGCGAGGGGGCGAAGCTCCGTCGGCGTGTGCGCCGCTCCGGCCGTGATCCGAACCTAAGAGACGGGTGATGAATGTCAACATTCGTCAGCAGGCCCCGGCGCGCCGGAGACCGGGTCTGTGCGACCGCGCACATTCCGCAACGCGCGACGGCCATGTTACAGGCCGGCGATGCCGAGACCCGCCATGCCGACTTTCTCGATGCCCGGCGCTGCGTGCCGTACCGTATGCCGCGCCGCATGAGGTCCGCCGTCATCAACTCCGTCTTCGACGCGCTGCCCACGACCGTGTTCGAGACCATGTCGCGTCTCGCGCGGGTCCACGGTGCGATCAATCTCGGCCAGGGATTCCCGGACGATGCCGGGCCGGCGGATGTCCGCGAGCGGGGCGCGCGGGCGCTCCTGGACGGCTGGAACCAGTACCCGCCGATGATGGGCCTGCCGGCCCTGCGCGAGGCGGTCGCCGCCCATTACGCGCAGCACCAGGGCCTCGTCCTCGACCCGGAGACCGAGGTGATGGTCACCTCCGGGGCGACCGAGGCCCTGGCCGGCGCGCTCCTGGCGCTGATCGAGCCCGGCGACGAGGTCGTGCTGTTCGCGCCCATGTACGACGCCTACCTGCCCCTGGTCAGGCGGGCCGGCGGCGTGCCGCGGATCGTGTCGCTGCACCCTCCGGCCTTCCGCCTCGACGAGTCCGCGCTCGCGGAGGCCTTCGGGGCGCGGACCCGGGTCGTGGTGCTGAACAATCCCCTGAACCCGAGCGCCACCCTGTTCGCGCCGGAGGACCTCGACCTGCTCGCCCGCTACTGCGAGCGCTTCGACGTGACCGCCCTCTGCGACGAGGTCTGGGAGCACGTGGTGTTCGACGGCGCGCGTCACCGGCCCCTGATGGCGCTGCCCGGGATGCGGGAGCGGACCGTCAAGATCGGCTCGGCCGGCAAGATCTTCTCCCTCACCGGCTGGAAGGTCGGCTTCGTGATGGCCGATGCTCGGCTGATGCGCGGGCTCGCCAAGGCGCACCAGTTCCTGACCTTCACGACGCCCCCGAACCTCCAGGAGGCGGTGGCCTACGGGCTGGGCAAGCCGGCCCCGTGGTTCGAGGCGATGCGGGGCAGCTACGCCCGGTCCCGCGACCGGCTCGCGGACGGCCTGCGCGGCCTCGGCTTCACCGTGCTGCCGGCCCGGGCCACGTGGTTCCTCAACATCGACATCGCCGCCCGCGGCCACGCCGACGACGTGGCCTTCTGCGAGGCCCTCGTCACCCGTCACGGCGTCGCGGCGATCCCCGTGAGCGCCTTCTACCCGGACGCCTCCGTGCGCGGCCTCGTCCGGCTCTGCTTCGCCAAGGACGACGCGACCCTGGATGCGGCGCTCGACCGCATGCGCGGGCTTCCGGGGGCCGGGGCATGAGGGTCGGCTCGAGGGACGGCATGACGGGCATCACGAGGGACCGCGCGCGCCGAGCGGGCGCCGTCCTTGCGGGGATCCGGGCGGGGGGCCACATCGTTGGGGACGATGGCTTCCCGACGGATCCCGACCATGGACTTCACCCAGGCTGCCCAGGCCGGGCGTTTCGCCCGTGCCGAGACCTTCCCCGGAGGCGAGACCCGCGCCGGCACCCGGCCCCCCTACCTGTCGGCGGATCTCGGCCGGGAGGCGAGCCTCGCCCGGCTGGAGACGCTGGCCCACCTGATGGACACCGCCTTCGTCATCCCGGGCATCAACCGGCGGGTCGGGTTCGACGCGCTGATCGGCCTCGTGCCGGTGATCGGCGACCTGGCCGGCATGGTGATCTCGTCCTTCATCGTCTACGAGGCGAAGCGCCTCGGGGCGCCGCGCTGGCTGGTGGCCCGGATGGGCCTGAACGTGGCCTTCGACGGGCTGATCGGCGCCGTGCCGGTGGCGGGCGACCTGTTCGACGCCGCCTTCAAGGCCAACCGCCGCAACGTCCGGCTGCTGCGCCGCTGGCTGGAGCGCAGCGGCAACCTGCGTCCCACCGAGATCGACGGCACCGCGACCCGGCTCGACGGCTGAGCGTTCCCGGCCTCCGTCCCGCGGCCGACCGGTCGCGGGGCCGCCCGGATATCGGGGCGGCCGGCGCGCGCGCGACGCGGCTCGGGAGACAGCACGGATGAACGAGGTCACGCGTCCCGGCGACAGCGAGGTCGTGCCCGCGCCGATGCCCGGCGCCCAGCCGCTGGTCCTGCGGCCGGACGAGGGCGCGCCGCCGCCGGTCCTGCCCGGGGCCGCAGGCCGGCGCGTCCGGCTGTCGCCGCTCAACCGGCGCCGCCTCGACAATTTCCGCCGCAACCGGCTCGGCTACGGGTCGTTCGTGATCTTCACGGTCCTGTTCGTGCTCAGCCTGTTCGCGGAGTTCATCGCCAACGACCGCCCGATCGTGATGTCCTACAAGGGCGAGTGGCTGGTCCCGGTCCTGGTCGACTATCCGGAGGAGAAGTTCGGCGGCTTCCTCGCCACGACCGACTACCGCTCCCCCGAGATCCGCCGGGAGATCGCGGCGAACGGCTGGGCGCTGTGGCCGCCGATCCCGTACGCGTACGACACGATCAACGAGGACCTGCCGACGCCGTCGCCGTCGCCGCCGACCTGGATGCTCACGGACGCGCAGTGCAAGCCCGTCGCCGAGAAGCTCGGCGGCTCGACCTGCGCGGACATTCCCCAGCACTGGCTCGGCACCGACAACACCACGCGGGACGTGCTGGCGCGGGTGATCTACGGCTTCCGCATCTCGGTCCTGTTCGGTCTGATCCTGGCCGCGGTCTCGTCGGTGATCGGCGTCGTCGCGGGGGCCGTGCAGGGCTATTTCGGCGGCTGGGTCGATCTCGCCTTCCAGCGCTTCATCGAGGTCTGGGGCGGCATCCCGACCCTCTACCTGATCATCATCATCTCGGCCTTCATCGCCCCGGGCTTCTTCGTCCTGCTCGGGATCATGCTGCTGTTCTCCTGGGTCGCGCTGGTGAGCGTGGTGCGCGCCGAGTTCCTGCGGGCGCGGAACTTCGAGTATGTCCGGGCCGCCCGGGCGCTGGGGCTGTCGAATATCCGGATCATGACGGTCCACCTGTTGCCGAACGCCATGGTGGCGACGCTGACCTTCCTGCCGTTCATCCTGAACGGCTCGATCACCACCCTGACCTCGCTCGACTTCCTCGGCTTCGGCCTGCCGCCGGGCTCGCCGTCCCTCGGAGAGCTTCTCGCGCAGGGCAAGGACAATCTGACCGCGCCGTGGCTCGGATTGACCGGTTTCCTGGTCATCGCCGTGATGTTGAGCCTGCTCGTCTTCGCCGGCGAGGCCGTGCGGGACGCCTTCGATCCGCGCAAGACTTTCGCCTGAGGCCGCGCGGGTTGCGAAAATGACGCAGGGCCTCGCCCCGCGCTCGCACAACTGTACGAAGATTGCGCATTGTGCCCGCACGACCGGGCGGCAATCGTATACGACCGTCTAGAGCCGGCCCCTGACCCGGGGGTAAAGGTCTCTGCCGGCTGCGAAAACCCGCTTCGAGGAAGCGACTAGCATTCGCCGGGCGGACACCGATAAAGCCTCTCAGAAGTGTCCATTAAGTGGCGCCAATGCAACCATACCCTGTAAGCCGCGCCGCGTGATGCAGAGTTAGACTTCGGTCTCATCACAGATAATTGTATGGCGCGGCTTGCATTTTTCGGACGCTGACTTAACTCGCGAAAGTGGGGATCCCATCAGGCATTTGTGCCGAGGAACGAGAGAATGTCAGAAGCTGCGCCGACATCGCAATTGGATTTCATCGAGCGGACCGTGGACGTCGTCGCGGCCTACGTTTCCAACAACTCGCTGCCCTCGGCCGAATTGCCGGCCCTGATCGCGAGCATCCACGAGGCGCTGAACACGATCGGGGCCGGCCCCGTCGCTCCGGCGACCGAGAGCGTCGAGCGGCCGACGCCCGCCCAGATCCGCAAGTCGATCCGCCCCGACGGGCTGGTCAGCTTCATCGACGGGAAGTCGTACAAGACGCTGAAGCGTCACCTGACCAAGCACGGTCTCGATCCGCAGACCTACCGCGAGCGCTACGGCCTGCCGGCCGATTACCCGACCACTTCGGCGAACTACTCGGCGCAGCGCTCGGCGCTCGCCAAGAGCCTCGGCCTCGGCCAGCCGGGCCGGTCCCCGGCGTCCGACAAGGCCGCCGCCGAGGAGGAGGCTGCCGCCCCCGCCTCCGCCCCTGCCTCCGGTCGCCGCAAGACCGCCGCGAGCAAGACCCGGGCGAGCCGCAAGGTCGAGGCCGCCTGAGCGCGGCCGCGAGGCCCGGACGGGGGCGGGCGATCGGAGACGATCGCGCCCGCACCGGTCCGGACTTGTTCGCCAGACCTGTTGGCCGGGCTCTCGGCCAAGCTCTCGGCCGGACCCCGCGCGCGGCGCGGCTCAGGCCGCGAGGCGCCCGTCCAGCGGGAACACCTTGGCGGGGTTCAGCATCCAGTCCGGATCGAACACCGCCTTGACCCGCATCTGCTGCTCGAGATCGACCTGGTCGTACTGGAAGCGCATCAACTCGCGCTTCTCGATGCCGACCCCGTGCTCGCCGGTGAGGCAGCCGCCGACCTCGACGCAGAGCTTCAGGATCTCGTCGCCCGCGGCCTCGGCCTTCTGCAATTCGCCGGGCGTGTTGATGTCGAACAAGATCAGCGGGTGCAGGTTGCCGTCGCCCGCGTGGAACACGTTGGCGACGCGCAGGCCCTTCTCGGCGCAGATGGCGCCGATCCGCTCCAGCACCGGCCCGAGCTGGCCGGTGGGGATCGTCCCGTCCATGCAGATGTAGTCGGAGATCCGGCCGGTCGCCCCGAAGGCCGACTTGCGGCCCTTCCAGATCGCGGCCGATTCCGCCTCCGAGCGCGAGACGCGCACGCTGGTCGGGCGGAAATCCTTGGCGATCGTCTCGATCCGCGCCAGCATCGCGTCGCACTCGGCGTCCGAGCCCTCGACCTCGATGATCAGCATCGCCTCGGCGTCGCGCGGGTAGCCGGCCTGGGCGAAGTCCTCGGTGATGAGGATCGCCTCGCGGTCCATGTACTCGATCGCCACCGGGATGATCCCGGCCGCGATGATCGCCGCGACGCAGTCGCCCGCATCCTCGACCTTCGAGAAGCCGACCAGCACCGGGCGCGCGCCCTCGGCGGCGCGCAGGATCCGCACGGTCGCCTCGGTGACGATGCCGAGCTGCCCCTCCGAGCCGCAGACGAGGCCGAGCAGGTCGTAGCCGCCGCTGTCGAGGTGCTGGCCGCCGATCTCCACCACGGTGCCGTCGTTGAGCACCAGGGTGACGCCGAGCAGGTTGTTGGTGGTCACGCCGTATTTCAGGCAGTGCGCGCCGCCCGAATTCATCGCGATGTTGCCGGCGATCGTGCAGGCGAGCTGGCTCGACGGGTCGGGCGCGTAGAAGAAGCCCTCGTGGCTGACCGCCCCGGAGATCGCCAGGTTGGTGATGCCGCTCTGCACCCGGGCGGTGCGGTTGGCGAAGTCCATGTCGAGGACCTGGGTCATCTTGCCGACGCCGAGGATGATCGCGTCGGCCTGCGCGATGGCGCCGCCCGCGAGCGAGGTGCCGGCGCCCCGGGGCACGACCCGCACGCCGTTGGCGTGGCAGTAGGCCATCACGGCGGCGACCTCCGCGGTGGTGGAGGGCAGCACCACGGCGAGCGGCATCTGCCGGTAGGCGGTGAGCCCGTCGGTCTCGAAGGCCCGGCGCTCGTCCTCGCTGACCACCAGCGCCTCCGGCGCGACCAGGGGCGCGAGGCCGGCCAGGATCGCCTCGCGGCGGGCGAGGATCGCGGGATCGGGGTCGGGGAAGCGGATGGTCATGGGGCTCTTGCCCTCCTGGGGCCCGCGGCGCGGGACGGCGCGCGGGATGGCGTGCCGGGAGCATGGACCCCGGCGGCCGCGCCTTCAACCGGCGTGCGGCGCTGCGTCGTCCCCGCGTCACATTTCAACCACGACGGCTGCCTAGCGTCGCCGGAGACGCCTCGCTGCGCCGCTCCCCGATTCCGGCCCCCGGTGCCGGATCCGGTCGACGGGTCAAGAACGGACACGATGAACGCTCCCGCCTCCAGCGCCCTGCGCGACGACCGCTACGACGCGCCGTCGGCGCATCTCGCCACCACCCGCGACCTCGGGATCCGCAGCCTCCAACTCGGCATCGCGGCCCTGCAGGAGGCGAGCGCCGCCTTCCAGGGCCGGCTCGGCGCGGCCTTCGAGGAGGCGGTGCAGACCATCCTGCAGAGCAAGGGCCGCGTCATCGTCAGCGGCATCGGCAAGAGCGGGCATGTCGGGCGCAAGATCGCCGCGACGCTGGCCTCCACCGGCACGCACGCCTTCTTCGTCCACCCGACCGAGGCGAGCCACGGCGACCTCGGGATGATCGCCCGGGACGACGTCATCATCGCGCTGTCGTGGTCGGGGGAGACCGCGGAACTGTCCGACCTCGTCGGCTTCAGCCGCCGGTTCTCGATCCCTCTGGTGGCGATTACCCGCAACGGCGAGAGCACCCTGGGCAAGGCCGCCGACGTGCTGCTGGAACTGCCCCGCGTGCGGGAATCCTGCCCGCACGACCTCGCGCCGACCTCCTCCAGCCTGATCCAGCTGGCGCTGGGCGACGCCCTGGCGGTGGCGCTCCTGGAGCGGCGCGGCTTCACCTCGGCGCGCTTCCACACCCTGCATCCGGGTGGCACCCTCGCGGCCCGCCTCAGGACCGTGCAGCAGGTGATGCACGGGCCCCAGGACATGCCGCTGGTGCACGAGACCGCCCTCATGTCCGAGGTGATGATCGAGATCGCGGCGCGGCGCTACGGCTGCGTCGGCGTCACGGACGCGGCCGGCCGCCTCGTCGGCATCGTCACGGACGGCGACCTGCGCCGCCACATGGGTCCGGCGCTCCTCGACACGCCGGTCTCGACCGTCATGACCCGCGACCCGGTGACCGTGGAGCCGCACAAGCTGGCTCAGGCCGCGCTGGAGCTGATGAACCGCCGGCTGATCACGGCGGTCTTCGCCGTCACCGACGGCCGGCCTGTCGGCATCGTGCACGTCCACGACCTGCTGCGCGTCGGCATCGCCTGAGGCCGTCCGGACCCGGCAGGTCCGATCCGCGCCCGCATCCCGCGAGGCCTCGCCGCCTCACGACGGGGCGCAGGGTGCGGCGGCCGGGCGCCCCTCACAGCCGTGCCAGCAGCTCCGTCTTCTTGGTCGCGAACTCCGCGTCGGTGAGCACGCCGCGCGCGTGCAGGTCGGCCAGCCGCTCGATGGTCGCGAGGATCGCGTCCGGAGACGACCGGTCCGGGGCCGCCGAAGGGGCAGCCGCAGCGGCCGGCGAAGCGGCGGGGGCGGCCTTCGCCGGGATCTCGGCCGGGTCCGCTCGGCCCGGATCCACCTGGCCCGGATCCGCTTGGCGCGGCGCCGCGACCTCTGCCTCGATCCGGCGGAGGCGGTCGAGGGCGACGGCCCCGGCCGGTCCCGTGAAGCCGAAGCTGCCGTTCGCCTGCGACACGCCGGTGATGCGGTGCTCGCCGGTATCGTACAGCGCGACCCCGGACCCCGCGTCGACGGCGAGCCGCCTGCTGTCCGGGAAATAGGCGTAGCGCAGCCCGTTCTGCGCGCCGGTGCTGGCCGGATCCCCGAGGCCGGCCGGCCACCACTCGCCGCCGCCGCGCCGCGCCGCGGGCGCGGCCTCCGAGAAGCCCCCCGCGGGGAGCGCCCCGGCCAGCTCGGTGCAGAGCGCGTCGACCCGCGCCTTCAGCGCGTCGTCGAACATCCGGCCGACCATCACCATCCCGCCGGAAAACCACTGCCCCATCCCGCCGAGATCGGGATGGTCGAACTGCGCCATCGTGCCGTGGCCACGCTCGAGGGCCCGGACCAGGTGGCGCACCGCGTCCGGGCTGACCCCGTGGCGGTCGGCGACGGTCTGCAGCCCGGGGACGGGGTCGAACGGCCCGTCGTCCCGGAACGGGTCGGACGCGGCGGTGTCGGACGGATCCATGAGCCAGCTCCCGAAGCGTCGGAGGGCGGACAGGAGGCGCGCGGCGGCGGCCCCCTGCCGGCCCGGGTCGAGCCCGTGGGCCTGCGCCCACGGACCTGCGACGGCGTCGCGATGCGGAGCCAATCCCCGGCCGTCCGAGCGGGTTCCGGCCCGTCTCAGCCGGCGGCCTGCGGGAACGGTCCCGCGATGGTGAAGTCGGTGATCGGCCGGCGGCCGTTCGGGGTCTCGCGGGGCCGCTGCTCCTCGGTGAGGTCCGCCTCGGGCGTCTTGCGGCCGACCGCGAAGGCGGCCTCGATCCGGTGGTTCTCGGGCAGACGCAGCACCGCGGGCGCGCGGACGTGGTCGAACCCGACCATGCCGTGGGCGTGCCAGCCCTGGTGGATCGCCTGGAGCTGGAAGGCCAGCGAGGCGGTGCCGGCGTCGAAGGAGTGGCTGTAGGAGGGCTTCAGCTCGTCGCCGACCTTCATGAGCCCGTTCGAGACGAGGAACAGGATCGCGCCGGTGCCGGACACCCATTTCTGATTGCCGGGCACCAGCAGGTCGAAGAACGTGTCCCAGTGGGCGTCGCCCCGGAGCGCGTAGAGGAAGCGCCAGGGCTGCGAGTTGTAGGCGGAGGGCGACCAGCGCGCCGCCTCGATCATCCGCATCAGCTCGGATTCGGGCACGGCCTCACCCGTGAAGGCGCGGGGCGAGTGCCGCTTCACGAAGACCGGATCGATGTCGTGGTCGGCGCGGCGGGGCGGGGGCAGGCTCAAGGGATTCGTCTCCGATAGGCGCGAGCGCCCGGGCGGCCGAGCTTGCCCGAAAGGCCGGGCTGGAGGCAAACGCGGGATCGCCCCGGCCGCCGTGACGGTCGCGAAGGGCTCGAGCGGTTGCCCGGCGGGATCTTCGGAGCGCTGCCGTCTTTGCGAGCGGAGCGAAGCAATCCAGGCAGCGCCACGACTGTCGATGTCGCGTCGCCCTGGGTCACTTCGCTACGCTCGTGAAGACGATGCAGGCCGCCCGATGGCCGCGGCCGCTCCGGTAACGATCTCGGCCCCCCGTCACGCCACGCTGCGCTCGATCTCCTCCTCGTCGCAGATCACGCCGGCATTGCCCTCGAACTCGGCCGCGAGGTCGACGGGGGCGTGGGTCGGCGCCGGCGAGACCCGGTCGCGGGCGAAGGTCGCCAGGAACAGGCGCATGACGTGGCGCACGCCCGCGTCGTTGATGGTGCGCTGGTCCTCGTTGTAGTAGCGCCCGGCATTCACGTTGCTCGTGACGATGTCGTAGGCGGGGAAGTAGACCGCCCGCGGGTCGCCGCGGCCGACCACCTCGCCGGCCGCCACCCGCAGCACCGACTTGGAGTAGCTGTTCGACTCCATCACGTGCCGGTCCATGTAGGTGGCGATCATCGGCACCGGCGAGACCGTGAAGATCACCCGCGCCTTCGGATTCACGCTCCAGAGCCGGTCGAGGAAGCCGTTGAGGTCACCGAGCACCTCGCCCGCGCCGGCATTCACGCACTCGTAGAGCGCGGGGTCGAACGTGCCACCCGCGACACCGGGGGCGAGCGGCAGCGCCGCGCCGTCGGCCCGCCAGCGCCAGCCCTCGGTGAGGCCGAGCGTCAGCACGAACACGTCGAGCGTCTCGAACAGGCGGCGCACCTCGGCGAGGTGCGCGTCGCGCGCCGCGACCACCTCGGCCTCGCTGGCGAAGCCCGCCGGCTCGACGGTCGGGCGGAACGGGTCGACGTAGCGACCGTCGTCGCGCAGCCACGCCTTCAGTTCCGGCTCGAACGTGCCGTAGGCCCGGTCGAACAGCTGCACGAACTGGCGCGTGTAGTAGAGGTTGCCGTAGCGCGCCGAGAACGTGCCGAACTGGCGGGCATTGGCCTCCTCGGCGCTCATGCCGGGGGTCGGCGGCTCGGTCAGGTAGTAGTTGAACCCGGCGCCGCGCACCGCCTCGGCCACCCGCTGGGCGAAGCACGAGCCGCCGGTGGCGACCTTGTCGGTCGGCCCGATCACGAACGTGTCCTTCGGGTGCGGATTGACCGCGAAGGGCGGCACGTTGGTGACGACCTTGCGCCAGAATCGCTCGGCCGGTAGACCCGTATACGGATTCAACGCCATCTTCGAACCCTCTTCTTCACGACGGCGGCAGGCCCTCGGGGGCGCTGTTCCGTCCGCTGACACCGGCACGCGACGTGGCCCTGAACGACCTGCCCCGGCGCGCCCGCAGCGCGTTCACCCGCTCGGCGACCGATTGGACGCCTACCCGTTGGGCCCCCACCTGGGCGACACCATGGCGGAACCGCGCCCGCACCGCCACGACCCGTGACGGGCCGAGCATCGCGGTGCTGGGCAATTGCCAGGCCCGGGGCATCGCCCGGGCCATGCGCCTGCTCGCGCCGAAGAGCCCGGTCCGTTACCTGCCCATGGGCTCGCTGAAGCGCGACCACGGCCATGTCGACGGCTTGATCCGGACCCTGCGCGCCCACGACCACGTCTTCTCGCAGGCCTTCCCGGCCGGGCTGATCCCCGGCGGCGACGCCGCCACTGTGCGCGCGGCCGACCCGCGGCTCAAGCTGTTCCCGTCGATCGTGTTCTCGGCCTTCCACCCGGACATGGTCTATGTCGGGCAGGCCTCGGACCTCGCCGCGCTGAAGCTGACGCCGTCGCCGCTGGGCCAGTACCACTCGGCGATCGTCGTCACCGCCCACCGGCTCGGGCTCGATGCCGGCCGCACGGCCGCCCTGTTCCGCGAGGACGTGTTCGCCCGCCTGGGCTACCTCGACCACTGGGACCCGGCGGTGCGCGAGCTCGTCGGCGCGGCCGACGCCCTGGGTTTCGGGCTGGAGCGCGAGGTGACCCGCTGGGCGCGCCGCGGCGCCTTCATGCACCTGATGAACCATCCCAAGGTCCACGTCCTCGGCGATATCGCGAGGCGGCTGCTGCAGGAGAACGGGCTCACGCCCGAGCCCGTGGAGATCGAGGATTACCTCGGCGACGAGCTGGCCCAGGACGTGGTCTGGCCGATCTACCCGCCCATCGCCGAGCATTTCGGCCTGACCGGCTCGTACCTGTTCAAGACCAAGCCGCGGGGCGACGACTTCCCGGTGCTCTACGACCTGCCGGGCTTCGTCGCGGCGAGCTTCGCCCTCTACGACGCGATGCCCCCCGGGGATCTCGCCTGCCCGCGGGTCGAGGCGTGGATCGCCGCGCCGGAGATCGTCGCGCTGTTCCGGGGCGGCTGAGGCCGCCTCCGGGAGCCGCGGCGTCCCGGGTCGCTTCGCGGCGCGCGCGACGACGGTCCCGCCCGGAAGGGTCCGTGACTCAGCCCGCCGCGCAGAGCCGGCTGTCGGAGCCGGCCTCGCCCAGACCCTCGACCATAATCCGGACCAGGCGGTTGACCTCCTGCATCTGGAAGGGCTTGCGCAGGAACAGGCTGCCCGGCACGCCGCTGCGGCCGTGCGTGTCCGTCGAGGTGTAGACCACTGGCCGGTCCGGATGGATCGCCCGGAAGGCGTGGGCCACTGTCCAGCCGTCGATCAGCCCGGGCAGGTGGATGTCGGTGAACAGCCAGTCGATCGCCGCGCCCCGGTCGCGCAGGACGGTCAGCGCGGCCTCGCCCGTCGAGGCTTCGATCACCCGGATGCCGTGCGTCTCGCACAGGCTCGCGACGATCTCGAGGAGCAGGTAGCTGTCCTCGACGATGAGGACGCTCTGGGCGGGGCGCATGCGGGAGGTCCGGTCTTCGGCCCGCCGATAAGGGACCGATAGGGTTGAGGATCTCTTAAAGCCCGGCCCGCGACCGTTACCGGCGGAGGCCCGGCGCCTGTTGCAGCGCCGCAACCGGGGCGGCCGAAATGGCGCGTCGCGGCCCGCCGCCCCGCCGCCGCCGCATTCCGGGCGCGTCCGGGTGCGTCAGCGCACGCCGTCGATCGGTGCGGACCGTCACCACGCCCCCGCGCCGCCCGGCGGAACCGTCGCTTAACCAACCCCGCCTACCAACGGCGCCAGGATTACGCGGACCCGCCTCGAAGACCAGCAGCCGGCCTTCGGCACCGCTCGAGGAGTTTTTCAGACCATGCCCCAGCGTTTCCGCGCCGCCGCCCTCGGCCTCGCGCTCGTCGCCGCCCTCGGCCTGGGCGCCTGCAGCAACGACAAGGACCTCGCCGACGCCTCCGCCTTCGGGGCGGGCGCCGCCACCCCGGGCAGCGCGCAGGACTTCGTCGTCAATATCGGCGACCGGGTCTTCTTCGAGTCGGACTCCACCGACCTGACGCCGACCGCGACCGCGACCCTCGACAAGCAGGCCGCGTGGCTGCAGCGCTACCCGCGCTACACCTTCATCATCGAGGGCCACGCCGACGAGCGCGGCACTCGCGAGTACAACTTCTCCCTCGGCGCCCGCCGGGCCCAGGCGGTGAACGACTACCTCGCCACCCGCGGCATCGCGGCGAGCCGGATGCGGACCGTGTCGTACGGCAAGGAGCGGCCGGTGGCGGTGTGCAACGACATCTCCTGCTGGTCGCAGAACCGCCGCGCGGTGATCGTCCTCGACCGCGGCGCCGGCGCGTAGGCCGCCGCGCGAACGAGTCCGGAGGCGGCATGCGGCCGCCTCCGCGCCGCAGTTTTGCCGCGGTGCGGCGCATCTGTTAGGGCCTCGCGCCGACACCGGACCGCAGCCGAACCATGCCCGCCCACCTTCGCACCCGCCTCGCCCTCGCCACCGCCCTCGGTGCCGCGCTCCTCGGCCACCCGGCCGCCGCGCAGGACGCCTCGGAACTGGTGGTGCGCCTCGGCCGCATCGAGAACCAGTCCCGGATGATGGCGGGACAGATCGAGACCCTCCAGTACGAGAACCGCCAGCTCAAGGAGCAGCTGCGCAAGTTCCAGGAGGACGTCGAGTACCGCCTGAACGAGGGCAAGGGCGGCAAACCCTCGGCCGCGCCCGCGCCGTCGGGGCCCGTCAACGGCGGCAACCCGGGCGCCGGCCGCCCCGGGAAGCGCGGCGACGCCTTTGACCCGTCGCAGGCCCCCGGAGCCCCGGGCGCCCCGGTGCAGCTCGGCAGCACGCGGCCCTCCGCGCCGCTGCCGCCCCGCGAGGCCGAGGAGGCCGCCGAGGCGGCGCCCCGGCCGCAGCGCCTGCCCCAGGGCGCGCTCAACGAGTCCGGCGAGGACGACGCGGAGGCCGGGACCTCCGGCTACGACGAGCCCGTGGACCTGCGGCCGCCGGCCCGGACCGGGGCGATCCCGACGCGGCCCTCCGAGAGCGTGGCGGCGACCCGGACCGGCGATCCGGCCGCCGATTTCGACGCCGCGGTCGAGCTGTACCGCGCCAAGCAGTACGAGCAGGCCGAGATGGGCCTGCGCCAGTTCATCCAGTCGCACCCGCGCGACAACCGCGTCGCCGGCGCGACCTACTGGCTCGGCGAGAGCTACCTCGCCCGCGGCCGCAACCGCGAGGCCGCCGAGCAGTTCCTGAAGGTCTCCACCGACTACGCCCGCTCCGCCCAGGCCCCCGACGCCATGCTGAAGCTCGGCGTCACGCTCAACGCGCTCGGCGCCCGCGAGCAGGCCTGCGCGACCCTGGCCGAGCTGGACCGGAAGTTCCCGAATGCCGGCACCGGCGTCCGCCAGGGCGTCGCCCGCGAGCAGAAGCGCGCCCGCTGCGGCGCCTGAGCGTCTCGGGCGCTCTGAGCGACTTGGGCGACTCGGGCGACCCGGTCCTCGGCGCCCTCCGCCCCTGGCTCGACCGGGCCGCGCGCGGCGGGCGGGGCGTGCTCCTCGCCGTCTCGGGCGGTCCCGATTCGAGCGCCCTGATGCACGCCGCCGCGCGCATGCGAGACGCGACCGGCGCGTCCCTGCGCGTGGCGACCGTCGATCACGGCCTGCGGCCGGAATCCGGCGCGGAGGCCGAGGGCGTCGGCCGCGCCGCCCGGGCGCTTGACCTGCCCCACGCGACCCTGACCTGGACGGGCGCGAAGCCCGGCACCGGCCTGCAGGACGCGGCCCGCACCGCCCGCTACGCACTCCTCGCCGCCCATGCCGGGGCGGTCGGCGCCGGGCTCGTGCTGACGGGCCACACGCGGGATGACCAGGCCGAGACGGTGCTGATCCGGCTCGCGGCCGGCAGCGGCCCCGCGGGGCTCGCCGGCATGCGCGCCGAGCGGGACCTCGGTCCCGGCCTCGCCCTCGGGCGCCCGTTCCTGCACCTGCCGAAGGCGAGCCTGGAGGCGTGGTGCGCGGCGCGCGGCATCGGGTATCTGCGCGATCCCGCCAACGGCGATCCGCGCTTCGCCCGCGGCCGCCTGCGCGCGGCCTGGCCGGCCCTGGAGCGCGAGGGCCTGACCCGGGCGCGCCTCGCACGGCTCGCCGAGCGCGCCGCCCGCGACGAGGCCGCGCTCCGGGGCGCGGCCGAGCAGGCCCTCGACGGGGCGCTCCGGCCCGGGTCGGAGACGGGCGCGGGCCTGCGCCTCGACGGGCGCGCCCTGGCGGCCCTGCCGGACGCCGTGGCCCTGCGCTGCCTGGATCTCGCCCTGGCCCGAGCCGGCGCGGCGCCGCGCCGCCTCGAGCGCCTCGAGGCCCTCGTCCTCGTATCGCTCCTGCCGGCCCTGCGCCGCCGGGAGCCGGTCCGCCGCACCCTCGCGGGGATCCTCGTCGCCGCCGACGCGGGCGGGGGCGTGAACCTCGCCCCGGCGCCGCCGCGCCGGCACGGACTCGCAGGTGCTGCCCTCGCCGCAGGGTCTCCCGACTTACTTGGCAAGGGAGAGCCCCCCGCCTACATTGGCGGAGTGTGCACGGATGGATCGGAATAGCCGCGTGGCGGGTCCGTCCTGGGGGTCGCACGCGCCAGGGATTAATCGATGAACCCGAATTTTCGCAACTTTGCCTTGTGGGTCGTCATCTTCCTGCTGGTGCTGGCCCTCGTCACCCTGTTCCAGAACCCGGGTCACCGGGGCGGCGGCAGCGAGATCGCCTACAGCCAGCTCCTGAACGACGCCGATGCCGGCAAGATCCAGTCGGTGGTGATCTCCGGGCAGGACGTGTCCGGCACCTACGTGGGCGGCGGTAACTTCACGAGCTACGCGCCCAACGACCCGAGCCTGGTCTCCAAGCTCCAGGGCAAGGGCGTGCAGATCACCGCCCGCCCGCCGTCCGACAACACCCCCTGGTTCATCCAGCTGCTGGTGAGCTGGCTGCCGATCCTCGTCTTCATCGGCGCCTGGATCTTCCTCTCGCGCCAGATGCAGTCCGGCGCCGGCCGCGCCATGGGCTTCGGCAAGTCGAAGGCCAAGCTCCTGAACGAGGCCCACGGCCGGGTGTCGTTCGACGACGTCGCCGGCGTCGAGGAGGCCAAGGAGGACCTGCAGGAGATCGTCGAGTTCCTGCGCGACCCGCAGAAGTTCCAGCGGCTCGGCGGTCGGATCCCGCGCGGCGTGCTGCTCGTCGGCCCGCCCGGCACCGGTAAGACCCTGATCGCCCGGGCGGTCGCGGGCGAGGCCAACGTGCCGTTCTTCACCATCTCGGGCTCCGACTTCGTCGAGATGTTCGTGGGCGTCGGCGCCAGCCGCGTGCGCGACATGTTCGAGCAGGCCAAGAAGAACGCGCCCTGCATCATCTTCATCGACGAGATCGACGCGGTCGGCCGCCACCGCGGCGCCGGCCTCGGCGGCGGCAACGACGAGCGCGAGCAGACCCTCAACCAGCTCCTCGTGGAGATGGACGGCTTCGAGGCCAACGAGGGCGTCATCATCATCGCGGCGACCAACCGCCCCGACGTACTCGACCCGGCGCTGCTGCGGCCCGGCCGCTTCGACCGCCAGATCATGGTGCCGAACCCGGACGTCACCGGCCGCGAGCGCATCCTGCGCGTCCACGTCCGCAAGGTGCCGCTGGCCCCCGACGTCGACCTCAAGACCATCGCGCGCGGCACCCCGGGCTTCTCGGGCGCCGACCTGATGAACCTCGTCAACGAATCGGCGCTCCTCGCCGCTCGACGCGGAAAACGCATCGTGACGATGCACGAGTTCGAGGACGCCAAGGACAAGGTCATGATGGGCGCCGAGCGGCGCACCCTCGTGATGACCGAGGACGAGAAGCGGCTCACCGCCTACCACGAGGGCGGCCACGCCATCGTGGCGCTGAACGTCCCGGCCACCGACCCGGTGCACAAGGCGACCATCATCCCGCGCGGTCGGGCGCTGGGCATGGTCATGCAGCTGCCCGAGCGCGACAAGCTCTCCATGAGCTTCGAGCAGATGACCTCGCGGCTGGCGATCATGATGGGCGGCCGCATCGCTGAGGAGATGATCTTCGGGCGCGAGAAGGTGACCTCGGGCGCGCAGTCCGACATCGAGCAGGCAACGCGGCTCGCCAAGATGATGGTGACCCGCTGGGGCTTCAGCCCCGAGCTCGGCACCGTCGCGTACGGCGACAACAACGACGAGGTCTTCCTCGGCATGTCGATGGGCCGGCAGCAATCGGTCTCCGAGTCGACCGCCCAGAAGATCGACGCCGAGGTCCGCCGCCTCGTGGAGACCGGCCTGGAGGAGGCGCGCCGCATCCTGGCCGAGCACAAGGACGACCTGGAGGCCCTGGCCCAGGGGCTCCTCGAGTACGAGACCCTCTCGGGCGAGGAGATCCGCAACCTGCTCAAGGGCCAGCCCCCGATCCGCGACGGCGGCGACGTGCCGCCGACCCCGGCCCGGGGATCCTCGGTCCCCTCGGCGGGCCGCGGCCGGCCGAAGGAGAGCGACGGCGGCCTGGAGCCGCAGCCGCAGGCCTGAGGTCGCGGAATCGGACGAGCGAAGGGGGCGCCGCGAGGCGCCCTTTTTCGTTCCGTGCGGCCTCCTTCGACGCGCGTGCGGATTCGGCGCGCTTTCAGGACGCTGTCAGGACCGCGCGCGGGGCCGCGTCGCGCTCCCTCATCAGCGGCGGCGTTCGCCGGCGACGCGTGATCGTCGCCGCGTCTCCCGTGACAAACCGGCCCTCCTGTCGGCGGATCGCGCGCGTCAGCTTGGCCGGAGGCTCGGCGGACTCCGCCGAATCGGAAACACAGGTCCCTTCCACAGGCCGCCGCGAAACCCCCGATGCCGGTCTCGACCTATCTCGTCGTCGCCCTCGGCGCCGTCGTCGCCGGCTTCGTCCAGGGCCTGTCGGGCTTCGGCTTCGGCCTCACGGCCCTGTCGTTCTGGGCCTGGGTGATCGACCCGCAGCTCGCCGCCGTGCTGGCCGTCTCCGGCGCCTTCACGGGCCAGGTCATCGCGGCGGTCTCGGTCCGGCGCGGGTTCGAGACCAGGCGCCTCGCGCCCTTCATCCTCGGCGGCCTCATCGGCATCCCCCTCGGCGTCCTGCTGCTGCCGCGGCTCGACGCCGACTGGTTCAAGACGCTCCTCGGCCTGCTGCTGATCGTCTGGTGCCCGGCCATGCTGTTCGCCCGGAACCTGCCGCGGATCGCGGCCGGCGGCCGGCTCGCCGACGCCGCGGTGGGCCTCGGCGGCGGGATGATGGGCGGGCTCGGCGGCTTCACGGGCGTGCTGCCGACCCTCTGGTGCACCCTGCGCCGCTACGAGCGCGACGTGCAGCGCTCGGTGATCCAGAACTTCAACCTCGCGATGCTCAGCGTCACCCTGGCGACCTACCTCGCCGCGGGGCTCGTCACCCGGGCGACGCTGCCGATCCTGGCCGTGGTCCTGCCGGCGATGCTGGTCCCGACGCTGCTCGGCACCCGGATCTATCTCGGCCTCAGCGAGGTCGCCTTCCGCCGGCTCGTGCTCGGCCTGCTGACCGTCTCGGGCCTCGCGCTGGTCTCGGCCTCGGCGCCGCGGCTCCTGCAGCGCGCCGGGCGCCCCATTTCGACCGCCTTTGTCGGGGAGCACCCCGTTGACTCTGCCGGCCGGTGAGCCGCCGGCGGGCGCGATAATCTGCTAAGCTGTGCCGGGTCCGCGAGACCGGGCGCCGGAGACGTGATGGTGCGCAAGTATTTCGGAACCGACGGCATCCGGGGCCGGGCCAACGGCGTGATCACGCCGGAGCTCGCCCTCAAGGTCGGTCAGGCCGCCGGCCTCGTGTTCCAGCGCGGTGACCACCGCCACCGGGTGGTGATCGGCAAGGACACCCGCCTCTCCGGCTACATGATCGAGACCGCGCTCGTCGCCGGCTTCACCTCGGTGGGCATGGACGTGCTGCTGCTCGGGCCGGTGCCGACGCCGGCCGTGGCGATGCTGACCCGCTCGATGCGGGCCGATCTCGGCGTGATGATCTCGGCCTCGCACAACCCGTTCGAGGACAACGGCATCAAGCTGTTCGGGCCCGACGGCTTCAAGCTCAACGACGCGATCGAGCACGAGATCGAGGGGCTGATCGACGCCGACATGCACAAGCGCCTGTCCGGCTCCAACGATCTCGGCCGGGCCAAGCGCATCGAGAGCGTGCACGCCCGCTACATCGAGTTCGCCAAGCGGACCCTGCCGCGGCAGGTGACGCTGGACGGGCTGCGGGTCGTGGTCGACTGCGCCAACGGCGCGGCCTACCGGGTCGCCCCCGAGACCCTGTGGGAACTCGGCGCCGAGGTGATCGCCATCGGCACCGAGCCGGACGGGTTCAACATCAACCGGGATGTCGGCTCGACCGCGCCCGCGGCCCTGATCGACATGGTGCGCGAGCGCCGGGCCGATATCGGCATCGCGCTGGACGGCGACGCCGACCGGGTGCTGATCGTGGACGAGAAGGGCCAGGTGGTCGACGGCGACCAGCTCATGGCCGTCGTGGCGCGCTCCTGGAAGGAGGACGAGCGCCTGACGCAGCCGGGCGTGGTGGCGACGATCATGTCGAATCTCGGCCTGGAGCGCTTCCTCGGCGGTCTCGGCCTGACCCTGGCCCGCACGGCGGTGGGGGACCGCTACGTCCTCGAGCACATGCGGGCGCACGGCTACAACCTCGGCGGCGAGCAGTCCGGCCACATCATCATGTCGGACTACACGACCACCGGCGACGGCCTCGTGGCCGCCCTGCAGCTGCTGAGCGTGGTGCAGCGGCAGAACCGGCCCGTGAGCGAGGTCTGCCACTGCTTCGACCCGCTGCCGCAGATCCTCAAGAACGTCCGCTACCGGAGCGGCGAGCCCCTGCGCGAGGACAGCGTGGTCAGCGCCATCGAGCACGCCCGCGAGCGGCTCGGCAATGCCGGCCGCCTCGTGATCCGCCCGTCGGGCACCGAGCCGGTGATCCGCGTCATGGCCGAGGGCGACGACCGCGGCCTCGTCAACGCGGTGGTCGACGAGGTGGTCGACGCCGTCACCCGCGCGGCGGCCTGAGGCCGGAGCCCCGGAGGGGCGCGGCTCGACTCCGAAGGGGGCAGCCCGAGTCAGCCCAGATCGGCGTAGGCGGCGCGCAGCTCCGCGGGTGCGGTCATCCGCCACGCCGCCAGCAGCGCCACCCGCAGAATCTCCTCCGCGCACGGGTCGAGGTCGAGATTGGTCCAGCCCCGCCGCCCCCAGGCGCCGTCGAGCGGCGCGAACAGGTCCGGCTCGGCCTCGCAGAGGGCGGCCTGATCGGCGGGCGCGAGGCGCAGCACGACCCGCGCCTCCTCGACCCAGAGGGTCGCGAAGACCCGGCCGCCGACCCGGAAATCCGGGTTGCCGCTGTGGGCGCCCGCTACCGCCTCGGGCAGCATCAGCGCCAGGATGCGCACGTCGTCGGGTCCCATGCGGCCTCAGCCCCCGCGCCGTCCGGCCCCCACAGAAGAACTGCGCTGACCCCGGCGGCGCAGCGCAGCCGAAACAAGCAAGTCTCGCCCGGATATCCGTTTCGACAGTTCGGCAACGGATGCGCAAGCCTAACATTTAACGTTAAGCCGGATTTAAGACGTTCCTTCCATCCTGCCCTCGTACCCCGGGACCGCGCGCCGCGCGTCCGGCTCACGAGTCCAGTGAAGGAATCCTCATGGCCCGCTCCAAGCTGAACGCTTTGGTGCGTAGCCTGACGCTCGCGGCGAGCGTCGGTGCGCCCTGCCTCGCCGCGGCCGCGGATCTGATGCTCCCGCCGCCCCCGCCCCCGCCGCCCCCGCCGATCGAGGTCGGCGGCGGCTGGTACCTGCGCGGCGACGTGGGCGCGAGCATCTACACCCGTCCGCGCTACAGCGACGCCTACGACTACACCGGCTACGCCGAGTCCAACCGCGCCTTCGGCAACGCGGTCGGCGGCGGCGGTTTCGCGGGCGTCGGCGTCGGCTACCAGTTCACCCCGTTCCTGCGCGGCGACATCACCGGTGAGTACCGCTACTCCACCGGCCTGCGCGGCAGCGAGTACTACAAGGGTCCGGATTTCGACAATGGGCTCGGCTCGTACGGCGTGAACAAGTCGAGCGGCAACTTCGACTCCGCGGTGGTGCTGGCCAACGCCTATTTCGACCTCGGCACGTGGTACGGCATCACGCCGTTCATCGGCGGCGGCGTCGGCTACGCATTCAACCACGTCTCGAGCTACTCGACCAACCAGCAGTTCACCAGCCCGACCTACGCGTACGATTACACCAATGCCGGCTGCGGCTGCATCCCGTACGCCCCGGTCTACGACCCGAACGGCAATCCGGTCTACAACACCAACAGCGGCAGCAAGTTCTACAAGGACAAGACCACCGGCAGCCTCGCCTGGGCGCTCCACGCCGGTCTCGCCTACAACGTGACCGACGCGCTGAAGATCGAAGTGGCCTACCGCTACCTGAACCTCGGCAAGGCCGAGACCGGCCCGGGCTTCGTCCCGTGCTGCACCGGCAGCCTACAGGCGATCAAGATCAAGGACATCGAGGCGCACGACGTGAAGATCGGCCTGCGCTACTACCTCGGTGGCTTCGTGGCGGCCCCGCTGCCGCCGCTGATGCCTGAGCCGATCCCCGGCCCGCTGGTGCGCAAGTACTGATCGCGCCTCGACCGCGATTCCCCTGACGGACGACGACGGCGCGGAGGGTCTCCGCGCCGTCTCGCGTTTCGGCGCCCCGTCGCGACAGGCTCGGTTCTCGGCCTGTCCTCAGCCCGTCCTTGGCCGACCCAATAACCGCCACGACGTCCCAGGACTGGCATCCCCGGATCGGGACTGACCTATCGCAGTCGAGCAACGGAGAATTAAGGTTACCGGCGTATCACCGTGTCGAGGCTCGATCCGCCGTCCGTCTTTTCCGTCCCAGGACGATCCCGATGCGTACCGTCACTTTCCCGCTGCTGGCGGTTCTCGGTCTCTGCGGCGTGAACACCGCGCGCGCCGCGGATCTGGATTACGATTACCTGCGCGGCGCGGATTACGACCCGGTCCCGGCCCCGGTGGTCGACTGGAGCGGCGTGTATGTCGGCGGCCACGGCGGCTACACCTCCGCGCTCATGGGGAGCAAGGGCGCGTTCCAACCGCTGATCTACCGGGACTCGCACAACACGACGGGTGAGTCCGACTTCCACGCCTCGACGCTCCTTAGCCCGCCATCGCGGCGAGTCGGCGACACGAGTTTCGGCGCCTTCGCGGGCTACAACGTTCAGTTCGACGAGTTCGTCTTCGGCATCGAGGGGGACTACACGAATTTCGGCCGGATGGGCGTGTCGAGCGATGGTCTTGCGCGGACCCAAATGTCGGCCGCCGGCAGCTACGATACCGTGAGCCTGAGTGGATCCACGGCGACGCGGGTCAACGATTACGGCACGCTGCGCGCGCGGGTCGGCTACGCCCTGGGCAATTTCCTGCCCTATGTCACTGGCGGCATCGCCATCGGTCGGGCGCGCGTCGCCGATACGACGAGCTATCAGAACTATGGCTTCAATCTGACGGCCTACAACGCGACTCTGGCCGGGACGCCGACCTACGTGAACAATTACGGCTACACGAGCTTCAACCAGAGCGCGCCCTACAACGGGACCCCGTTCACCTCGATCCAGACGCAGTCGAGGACCAAGGTCACCGCCGGCGTGGCGGCGGGAGCGGGCGTCGAGTACGCGATCACGCCGAACATCCTCCTGCGCGCCGAGTATCAGTACGTGCTGTTCAGCAGTTTCGACGGGCACAAGGTCAACCTGAACACCGTCCGGGCCGGCGCGGCCGTCAAGTTCTGATGCCGCGCTTCGGCGGGAGCCTGTTCATGCAGCACGCACGCACCATCCGGCTCACCGTCCTGCTGCTCGGTGCCGGCCCGCTCCTCGACCCCGCCGTCGCGGCGGATTGGCCGCGCGACCCGCATCCGCCGCGCAGCGTTCGATACCGGAGTCCGGTGCCGTCCGTTCCCGCCGTCCCCCCGCCCGTGCTGGTGCGGGGCTACCTGCCGCGCAACCACAACGTCCCGATGTACAACGAGCCGCCCCGCCGCGAGCCGGCCTGGTGAGGCCTCCGCGCCGCCCTCAGCTCTCCAGCTCGCTGTCCCAGTACAGGTAGTCGAGCCAGGTGTGATGGTATTGGCGGTGATCGAACTCGGGCTGCCGGTGGTGCAGCTCGTAGCGCGTCGGCCGCCGGGGCTCGGTCATCAGCGGCATGTCCGCCTCGTCCGGCGTGCGGTTGGCCTTGCGCAGGTTGCAGGGCGAGCAGGCCGCCACGACGTTCTCCCAGCTCGACAGGCCGCCCCGGGAGCGCGGCACCACGTGGTCGAAGGTCAGGCCGCCCGAGGGCAGCCGCAGGCCGCAATACTGGCAGCTGAAACCGTCGCGCAGGTAGATGTTGTAGCGGGTGAAGGCCGGGCTGCGGGCCAGCGCCACGTAGTTCTTCAGCGCCACGACGCTCGGCACCCGCAGGGCGCGCGAGGGCGAGCGCGCCTCGACGTCGTAGCTCGCCACCAGGGTGACGCGGTCGAGGAACAGGGCCGTGAAGGCGTCCTTCCACGACCAGAGGGAGAGCGGATTGTACGAGAGCGGCCGATAATCCGCGTTGAGGACGAGGGTTTGGAGATCCATCATCGGCGCGACTCTTCGGACTAGCTCTGGCGCGTGGGACGCGCGGGACCATGCCGCCGCCCCGCCGGCCCGTCCGAACCGGCCCGGGGCCGATACGGGACGGGCCGGCGCGCGGAGCGACGGCTTGACGGGATAGACGGAGGGAACAACAGGGCGGCGGGCCGGCGCGCGGGGGCGCCGGTCGATGCGGTAGCATCCGGAACGCGGCCGGGCCGGGCCGGTATCGCCACCGGCCGCGCCCTTTCGCGTAGCAACGAAAAGGCCCTGTCCATCAGGTGTTCATCTAATCCCAGCGTGACACCCTTGTGAAGCTTTTCCGGATGAGCCCCGGGGACGCACCCACAGCGGGCTCGCGGGGGCGGGACCCGGCGCGGGATCCGGCCCGGGGTGGGCAGCGGCACGGTTTCGCCCTATTGCTCGCCCAGAGCGCCCGGCCGCCAGGAGGCCCGCCCGGTCCCTGATCGCCGCCGATTCGCCGATGCCGGACTCCGGCCGGCCGCCGCGCGCCCGACGAGAGGTTGCTCATGCATCGTATCCCAGCGCGGACCCGGAAGCCGGAGGGCGCGCCGCGCCCGTCCCGCGCACTCGCCCTGCTCGCCGCGCTGGTGTTCGCAACCCCGGCGGCCCTGACCCTGCCGGCCTTCGCCCAGGATCCGGCGCCCGCCGCCAAGTCTTCCGATCAGAAGCCCGCCGATCACAAGTCCGCCGACACCAAGGCCGCGCCCGACGCCAAGCCCGCGGACGGCAAGGCGCCCGACGCGAAGGCGCCCGACGCGAAACCCGCCGACGCGAAGCCCGCGCCCCCGCCGGCCGCCAAGGCCGAGGTTCCCGAGCAGTTCAAGAAGGTCCGAGCCAAGCTCGACGCCGCCAAGACCGAGCTCGACGCCCGCGAGAAGCAGCTCGGCCACACGGAGCTGACGGTGGCCGACCTCACCGCCATCCGCGACAGCGCCGTGACGGTCACCGACGAGATCCGCACCCTGGTCACCCGGCTCGACGCGCCGCTGGAGGCCGCGCGCGAGCGCCTGGCTCAGCTCGGGCCGAAACCCAAGGATACCCAGGAGAGCGCCGACGTCGCCGCCGAGCGCGCCGAGCGCGAGGCCGCCGTCACCCGCATCGACGAGACCCAGCGCCTCGCCCGCTCCCTGGTGGTGCAGGGCGACCAGATCGTCGACCGTGTCTCGAATCGCCGCCGCGAATCGTTCACCCGCGACCTGCTCCAGCGCTCCCAGCCGCTGGTCGGCCCCGGTCTCTGGACCAAGGTGATGGGCGACGTCCCCCGGGACACGCGCGCCCTGCAGAGCGCCGTGTCGGATATCGGGCTGCTGTTTTCCCGCAACGGCAACCTCGCCAACCTGCTGTTCTTGGGGCTCGCCTTCGGGATCTCGGTGGCGCTGTATTTCGGCCGGCGCAACATCGCCCCCAAGGGCGCCCGCCGGGATGCCACCAAGACCGACCCGTCGCGGCGCGCCGTGATGCTCGCCGCCTGGCGGGTGATCCTGCTCGGCACCGTGCCGGCCGTGGCCGGGTCCTATGCGGTCTACTACGCCCTCGATTCCACCAACCTGCTGCCGTCCCGGCTCCTGCCGGTCGCCGCCGCGATCCTCGGAGGGCTGGCCTTCATCGCCTTCGTGGAGGCCCTCTGCGACGGGCTGCTCAGCCCCGAGAAGCCGGCGTGGCGGCCCGCCCCGGTGAGCGACGCGGCGGCCACCCGCCTGACCCGGCTCGCCGTCGGCATCGCCACGGTGATCACCGTGGTGAAGTCCGTCGAGGCCCTGAATTCCGGGATCTCGGCGGCCCTGCCGATCTCCATCGCCACGCGGGGCCTCGGGGCGGTCGCCACCGCGCTGATCCTGGCGGTCGGCCTCCACCGCTTCGCCGACACCGAGCAGGAGGAGGAGGCCTGCTTCGGCCCCTACGTGCCGACCAAGACCACGACGGGCATCGGCGGGCCGGCGCGGCTCCTGGGCTGGGCCGCGGTGGCGCTGATCGGGCTCGGCGCCCTGGTGGGCTACGTGGCCTTCGCGGCCTTCCTGATCGACCAGCTGATCTGGGACGCCGCCGTCCTCGTGCTGCTCTACCTGCTGGTCCAGAGCGTCGATATCTTCGTCGGCCGCGCCCTCAGCGACGAGACGCGGCTCGCCACCACGCTCCAGGCCAATACCGGCCTGCGCAAGCGCTCGCTCAACCAGATCTCGGTCCTGACGACTGGCGCGACCCGGCTCATCCTGTTCCTGGCGGCGGCGGTCCTCGTGCTGGCGCCCTGGGGGCTCGATTCCACCGACATCGTCTCGTCGGTCCGGCAGGCCTTCTTCGGCTTCAAGGTCGGCGACGTCACGATCTCGCTCTCCAGCATCGCCTTCGGGATCGGCATCCTGGTGGTCGGCGTGTTCATCACCCGCGGGGTGCAGCGCTGGCTGGAGAACACCTACCTGCCGGCCACCGACCTCGACGCGGGCCTGCGCAACTCGATCACCACGGTGGCAGGCTATTGCGGCTTCCTGATCGCGCTGGCGCTCGCCTTCTCGTATCTCGGCCTGAGCCTCGAGAAGCTCACCATCGTGGCCGGCGCCCTGTCGGTCGGTATCGGTTTCGGCCTCCAGTCGATCGTCAACAACTTCGTCTCCGGCCTGCTGCTCCTGTGGGAGCGCCCGATCCGGGTCGGCGACCAGGTGGTGATCGGCGATTCCGAGGGCATCGTGAAGCGGATCTCGGTGCGCTCCACCGAGATCCAGACCTTCGACCGCTCGGCCGTGATCGTGCCGAACTCGAACCTGATCTCCGGGGTGGTGAAGAACCGGGTGCGGGGCGACCGGACCGGGCGCGTCAGCATCACGGTCAGCGTCCTGCGCAACCAGGACCCGGTGCGCGCCGCCGAGATGATCACGGCCTGCGCGCAGGGCCATTCCGACGTCCTGAAGGAGCCCCCGCCCCGGGTGGTGTTCAAGAAGATCGGCGACCCGTTCCTGGAATTCGAGCTGCTCGTCTGGATCGTGGACGTGAGCCTCGGCCAGAAGGTGGTGACCGACCTGAACTTCTCGGTGTTCGCGACCCTCTCGGAGGCGGGCTTCATCCCGCCGCTCGGGCCCGGCTCCAGCATCGTCACCGTGCAGGGCCTCGACACGATGCAGAGCGCCATGGGCGAGATCGCCAGCCGCTTCATCCAGCCGGCCGCGGTTCCCGAGGGCGGCGAATCAGCCCGCCCCCAGCGCGACCGCGGGCTGCGCAGCGCCGGTGCCTGATCGGCCGCCGCCGAGGACGATCCGGACGGCGTTCCCGCCCGCGTCCTTGGCGGCGTAGAGCGCCGCGTCCGCCCGGTCGAACAGCCGGGCGCGGCCCCCGCGCCCGCTGGACATCCCCGCGGCGTCTCCCACCGCGATCCCCACGGAGGCGCCGATCCGCAACTCCCGGCCGCGATACGGGATCGGCCGGCTCAGGGCGGCGACGACGCGCCGGCCGCGCTCCACCAGCGCGAGCGGGTCGACGGGCGCCCGCAGAAGCACGGCGAACTCGTCGCCGCCGATGCGGGCCACGAGGGCCGCGTCCCGGCAGACGGCGGCGAGCCGCGCGGCCGAGCGCCGGAGGCACAGGTCGCCGGCCGCGTGGCCGTGGACGTCGTTGACCGGCTTGAACCCGTCGAGGTCGATCAGCAGCAGGGCGCCGAGGGGATCCGGACCGGCGCCGCCCGTCCCGGCCTCGAACCGCGCCTCGAATCGCGCCTCGAAGCCGCGGCGGTTCGCCAGCCCGGTGAGCGGGTCGCGCTCGGCGCGCCGGCTCAGCTCGGCCAGCCGGGCGATCTCCTCGGTGACGTCCTGCTTGGTTCCGAACAGGCGGGCGGGGCGCCCGTCCTCGGCCTCGACCGCGGCGCGGATCCGGATCCAGCGCCGCCGGCCCCCGGCCTGGATCTCTGCGTCGAGCACGAAGGCGCCGCTCCCGGCGATCGCCCGGTGCCGGAGCGCCTCCAGCAGGCGCCGCGAGGTCGGCTCGTAGAGGTCCAGGATCCGGGGCCGGTGCAGCGCCGCGCCCCGGCGGACGCCGAACAGGTCGTGGACGCCCCCGGACCAGTCGAGGGCGCCGTCGCGCAGGCGGCAGGACCAGAGGCCTATCCCGGCGGCCGCCAGGGCACGCTCCTGCCGCGCCAGCAGGCCGGCCTGCTGGCGGAGGATCGTCCGCTCGAGGGCGCGCGCGGCCGCGGCCTCCGACGCCGCCTCAGACGCTGCCGACGGGTCCGCGCACCCGCCGACGGGTCGGTCGCGGGGTGGATCCACCGGGGTCAGGGAACGCGCGGTCGTCATCGGTGTGCAATTTTAGACGGAGGGCCTTTGAGGAAGCCCTAACTGTCCGATGCGCGGCCGAGCGGCAGCCCCTATATGGCGGCTGGGCGGTGGGGCCGTCGCAGGGATGGGTGAAACGTGACGAGACGCGATCGGGACGGTCGACATGCGGGGCGCGGGCTCGCCCGGATCAGGACCGGAGCCCGGATGGTCGGTCCGGCCGCGATGGCGGCGGCGCTTCTGGGCGGCTGCGCCGCCCAGCCGCCGAGCAGCGCCGGGCTGCCGAGCATCTACCTGCCGCTCGCCAGCAACAGCGCGCATATCGACGTCGAGGCGGCCCGCGACATGATCTCGTCCTACCGCCGCAACCGCGGCGCGCCGCCGCTGACGGTCGATCCCGAACTGCAGCGCCTCGCCGAGGCCGAGGCGGCCGCCATGGCGCTCGCCGACCGGCCGAGCCGGGCCCAGACCGTCAAGGCCGCCGTTGAGCGGCTCGGCTACGCGAGCGTCAACGCCAACCTCTCGGCGGGCTACCACACCCTGGCCGAGGCCTTCTCGGGCTGGCGCGAGAGCCCGCCCCACGACGCCACCATGCTGGCGCCCGGGGCGACCCGGATGGGGATCGCCACCGCCTACGCCCCGGGCTCGAAGTACAAGGTCTACTGGGCGCTCCTCACCGCGAAGTAGCGGCACCCCGCCGGTCGGCCGGCATGGAGGGGGCCTCGCCGGCGAGAGGCGAATCGGTCGTCCGGACAGCCGGACGCCGTCGATCATGAACGGCGCGAACGCCGCGTCGACGCCGCCGAGCCGTCGGGCACCGCCCGCGCGTCCGGGACGCGGCGGGTCCGCGCTAAGCTTCGGGAAACTTTGCTGAAGCAACCGTAAAGGCGACTGTTTCGAACCTGTATCGGCCCGTCATCGCCCGTTCAGGCAGGCGCTGGCATACCCGTTTCGTACGAGGGGTTTGACGCGGATCCGGCACGCATGCCGGCCGCGCGGACCTCCTCGGTGAAGGCGTGAGACCCGGGTCACACGGGCCGCGCCAGGGGTGGCGGAGCGGTACGATGGTTCGTCTGTACGGGCGGGTCCTGGGATTTCTGAAGGCGGAGCGGCGGCTGGCGATAGGCCTGGCCGTCACCAACGTGGTCCTGGCGATCGCGGCCTTCGCCGAGCCCCTGCTGATGGGCCGGATCATCGACCAGCTGACCCATCTCAAGCGCGGCGGCGACGCCATGGGCACGATGCTGCCCCTGCTCGCCGCCTGGGTGGCGTTCGGCTTCTTCACCATCGCGGCGGGCGTGTTCATCGCGCTCCACGCCGACCGGCTCGCGCACCGCAACCGGCTGTCGTCGATGGCGAGCTACTTCGAGCACGTCCTCGACCTGCCGCTCGCCTTCCACTCGGCCAACCATTCCGGCCGCGTCCTGAAGGCGATGCTGGAGGGCACGAACGGCATGGCGTGGCTGTGGCTCGGCTTCTTCCGCGATCACCTCGTCGCCCTGGTCTCGCTCGGCGTGCTCCTGCCGATGACCCTGTTCATCAACTGGCAGCTCGGCGCGATCCTGGTGGTGCTGGTGCTAGCCTTCACGGCGCTCACCACCTTCGTGATGCGCCGGACCGAGGCGCTCCAGGGCCAGGTCGAGGAATTCAACTCGGGGCTGGCCGCCCACGCCTCGGACGCCCTCGGCAACGTCGCGGTGATCCAGTCCTTCACCCGCGCCAAGGCCGAGAAGGAGGCGATGCGCGGCATCATCACCAACCTGCTCGCCGCTCAGATCCCGGTCCTGTCCTGGTGGGCGCTCGCCAACGTGGCGACCCGCGCCTCCGCGACCATTACCATGACGGCGATCTTCGTCACCGGCATCTGGCTCTACCAGGCCGGCACCACCACGGTGGGCGAGGTCGTGGCCTTCATGAGCCTCGCCACCGCCTTCGTGGCCCGGCTCGACCACGTGGTCGGCTTCGTCAACGGCCTGTTCCAGCAGGCGCCGAAGATCGCCGAGTTCTTCGAGATCTACGACACCGTCCCGGCGGTGGCCGACCGGCCGCACGCCCGGCAGGTCGCCCGCTTCGAGGGCGCGGTCAGCTTCGAGGACGTCGCCTTCTCGTACGACGGAAGGCGCCCGGCGCTCGACGGGGTCTCGTTCACCGCCAAGCCCGGCGAGACGATCGCGCTGGTCGGGACCACCGGCTCGGGCAAGTCGACGACGCTCGGCCTCCTGCACCGCAGCTTCGACCCGGCCTCCGGCGCGATCCGGATCGACGGCATGGACATCCGCGACGTCGGCCTCGCCTCGCTGCGCCACAACATCGGCGTGGTGTTCCAGGAGCCGATGCTGTTCGCCCGCTCGATCCGCGAGAATCTGCAGGTCGGCTGCCCCGACGCCACCGACGCCGAGATGCTCGACGCGCTGGAGCGCGCCCAGGCCAGCGCCTTCATGGCGCGCCAGGCCGACGGGCTCGACACGGTGATCGGCGAGCGCGGCCGGTCGCTCTCGGGCGGCGAGCGCCAGCGGCTCTCGATCGCCCGGGCCCTCCTGAAGAACCCGCCGATCCTGATCCTCGACGAGGCGACCTCGGCGCTGGACGCCGCCACCGAGCGCAAGCTCCAGGGCGCCCTGGAGACCGTGATGGAGGGGCGGACCACCTTCGTCATCGCCCACCGCCTCGCGACGATCCGCGACGCCGACCGCATCCTGGTGTTCCACGAGGGCCGGATCGTCGAGGCCGGCACCTTCGACGACCTGGTCGCGCAGGACGGCAGGTTCGCCGAGCTCGCCCGGGCGCAGTTCATGGCGGCCCAGGCGGAGGAGGACGAGGGGCTGGCGCTGGCGGCGTGAGCCGCCGCCGCCGGGGCCACCGCGTCGTCGGGGCGGGGGCCGAGAGGCGTCAGGCGCCCGGTCCCGGGACCCCCGTCCCGGCCCGGCGGCCCTCCATCTCGGCCCGGCGCGCCAGCATCTTCGCCTGCAGGCGGGTGCGGCGGGCGGCGATCACCGTGCCGTTGATCTCGCCGCCGAACAGGAACATGGCGGCGAGCCAGTAGAGGAAGACCAGGAACACCATCGCGGTGGCCAGCCCCCCGTAGGTCGACGCGTAGGCGTTGGAGAACCGGTCCAGATAGTAGCCGAAGCCGAGGCCGGCGAAGAACCACAGGAGCAGGGTCACCCCGATCCCCGGCAGCACCGACAGGATCGAGCGCCGCCCGGCCGCGACGAACTTGTGGGCGATGACCAGCACAACGGCGAGCAGCAGGGCTGTGACGGCGATCCGCCCGATCGCCACCGTGAGGCTCAGGGGCTCCAGGCCCGGCGCCACTAGGACGACGTTGCGCCAGATCAGCGGCCCCAGCACCACGAGCAGCGCGAAGGCCAGCATCGCGAAGGCTCCGCAGATCACGTAGCCGATCGATTCGAGGCGGGTCAGCCACCAGGGCCGGCTCTCGCGCAGGCCGTAGGCCCGGTTCAACCCGACCCGCAGGCTCTCGACGCCCGAGGAGGAGAAGTACAGGGCGAACAGCGCGCCGAGCGTCAGCACGCCGCTGCGCTGCTCGGTGAGCACCCGGTGCACCTCGCCGACGATCGGCTTGGCGATCTCCCGCGGCCACGCGTCGAAGATCAGCACCCCGGCCTCGTCGGCCAGCGACTGGGTGCCGAACAGGCCGGCGAGCGCCGCCAGCAGGATCAGGAACGGGAACAGCGAGGTCAGGCTCGAGAGCGCGATGTGGCTCGCGATCGCCCAGCCGTCATGGGAGACGAAGCGCTGCGCGGCGACGCCCATGACCTGTAATCCGCTGCGGAGGGGTTTCACGGGTGTCCAACGATCCTCGATCGCGCGATCCTCGGGGCGGCCCTCTCCGGGAGAGGTCCGCCGATGAACGGCGCCGGCACCCGCGCGTCAACGCCGTCGGCCCGCTCCGGTCCCGATCGGCGGCCGGTGACGCGTCCGCGCCACGCCGGTGCCGGTCGCGCCCCGCGGACGAGATCACCGTTGCGCCGGGCGCGCCGGCATGCTCCGTCCGGCGGCCATGCCTACGCTCTCCCGCCCGTCGACGCTCGCGTCCGGCGCTCTCCCGGCGCTGTTCATCCCGATCTGGGCCACGGGCTTCATCTCGGCCCGGGCGGTCGTGCCGCACGTCGATCCGCTGGCCTTCACCGCAATCCGCTTCACGGCCGTCGCCCTGGTGCTGGCCCTGATCGCCGCGGCCGCCCGGGTGCGCTGGCCGGCGGACCGGGCGGGGTGGCGCGACCCGGTCGTCGCGGGCTTCCTGATGCAGGGCGTCTACCTGTCGGGCGTCTTCTGGGCGGTGAGCCACGGGCTGCCGGCCGGCATCGCGGCGCTCGTCGGCAGCCTCCAGCCGCTGCTCACCGCGCTCCTGGCGCAGCCGCTGCTGGGCGAGCGCGTCAGCGGCCGGCGGGCGCTCGGGATCCTCATGGGCTTCGTCGGCACCGGCCTCGTGCTCGCCCCGAAGCTCGGCGCCACGGACCCGTCCGGGATCCCGCCGGCGGCGCTGGCCGTCAGCCTCCTGGGGGTGCTGGCGCTGACCCTCGGCACGCTCTGGCAGAAGCGCACCGGCGGCCAGGTCGATCTCCTGGCCGGCGCGACCCTCCAGTTCGTCGGCGGCATGGCCTGCGCCATCCCGCTGGCGCTCGCCTTCGGCGGCACCGCGTTCGATCCGGCGCCCGCCCTGTGGCTCGGCCTCAGCTGGGCGGTCTTGGTCAACTCGGTCGCCGGGATCCTGCTGCTGCTGGTGCTGATCCGGCGGGGCGCGGTGGCGGGCGTCGCCGCCCTGTTCTTCCTCGTGCCGCCGGTCGCGGCCGTCCTCGGTTACCTGCTGTTCGGCGAGGTGCTGACCCCCGTGCAGGGCGCCGGCATGGCGCTCGCCGCCCTCGGCGTGGCGGTGGCGAGCCGCGGCTGAGATGGCCGCGGGCGGTCGCCGCCGAGGCCGCGACCCCTGCGACGGAAGGCGCGGAAACCCTTCGCGCCCTCGCGGTTTGATGCGCGCGGGCCGGATCGGCCCGGGCCGGCACCGCGCGAGGCGAGGATGAACCAGGACAAGCCCCGCGAGATCCGCCTCGCCCTCGACGCGATCCCTCTCGGCGGCAAGGCCGAGGGCAAGGGCGAGGGGGCCGCGGGCGACGACGCGGTGCTGTTCGTGCGCGACGCCGACGGGGTGCGCGCCTTCCAGGCGAAGTGCCCGCATCTCGGCGCGCCGCTGGCCAAGGGCGAGATCTGCGGCGGCCGGCTCTACTGCCCCTGGCACAAGGCGGCCTTCGCGGTCGCCGACGGCAGCCTAGAGGAGCCGCCGGCGCTGGAGGCGCTGACCCGCTATCCCGTCCGGATCGAGGGCGGCGAGGCGGTGGCGACGCTGACGCCCGAGCCGGCCCCGAGGCGAGAGGCCGAGACCCCGGTCGGGACGGTCCTGATCGTCGGCACCGGTGCGGCCGCCGCCGCCTGCGTCACCACGCTCCGGCGCGAGGGCTTCGCGGGGGCGATCACCCTGGTTGGCCGCGAGGGCCACCCGCCCTACGACCGGACCAAGCTGTCCAAGCAGTTCCTGGCCAAGCCCACCCCGGCCGAGAAGACCCTGCTGGAGCCGGATTTCGCCGCCGCCCACCGGGTCGAGCGGGTCGAGGCCGAGGCGACCCGGATCGATCCGGCCGGCCGGAGCGTCGCGCTGGCGGACGGGCGCACACTCACCGGCGACGCGCTGCTGATCGCCACCGGCAGCCGCGCGGTGGTGCCGGACTTCGAGGGAAGGGATCTCGACGGCGTGATGACCCTGCGCAGCCTCGACGACGCGGTGCGCCTCAGCGCCGCGGCGGAACGGGCGACGCGCGTGGTGGTGATCGGCGCGGGCTTCATCGGCCTGGAGGCCGCGGCCTTCCTGACCAAGCGCGGCCTGTCGGTGACGGTCCTGTCCCGGGAGCAGGTCCCCTTCGCCAAGCGCTTCGGCGAGGCCGTGGGCGCGGCGCTGAAGCGCTACCACGCCGGCAACGGCGTGACCTTCGTGACCGGCACGGTCGCGCGGATCGCCGGCACCGGCTCCGTCGAGGCCGTCGAGATCGAGGACGGCGCGCGGCTTCCGGCCGACCTCGTGCTGATCGGCGCCGGCGCCGCGCCGGAGACCGGGATCGTCGCCGGGGTGGAGCCGGACGAGTCCGGCGGCCTCCCGGTCGGCGCCGACCTGAAGCTCGCCGACAACGTCTGGGTCGCGGGCGACATCGCGGCCTTCCCGGAGCGCGGCAGCGGCGTCACGGCGCGGATCGAGCACTGGCGGCTGGCGCAGCAGCACGGCACGCACGTCGCCCGGGCGATGCTCGGCGCCACCGGCGCCTTCGCGGGGGCGCCGTTCTTCTGGAGCAACCAGGGCGACAAGCGCCTGGATTACGGCGGCTACGCGCCGGATTTCGAGCGGATCATCCTGCAGGGCGACCCGGCGGCGCTCGACTTCATCGCCTACTACGTCCGCGACAACCGCGCGGTGGCCGCCTGCAGCATCGGCCGCAACCCCGCCTTCACGGCGTTCCTCCACCTGCTGGGCGAGGGCCGCGTGCCCGCCCCCGACCGGATCGAGGCCGGTGCGGATCTCGCCGGGCTGGTGTGACGGCGCGACATCGGCGCCACGTCGGGGCGGCCGGACCGAGGGAACAAGGTCGGGCGGTCCATCTTTCGGTAGACGCCGCCCGCCGTCTCGTGAGCCGGGCCCGCACGGGAGGCCCCATGAACCAGATCATCGTCGTCGCCCTCATCTGCGCCGCCTCCGTCCAGGCCCCGGACTGCTCGCGCGAGACCGCTATCGACGTGGTGACGGGCCCGGCCCACACGCTCCAGGAATGCCTCGTCCAGGGTCCGGTCCTGGCGGCCAATGCCGGCTTCAAGGGCGAGGACGGGTCCTACCTGAAGACCCGGTGCGAGCAGAGGCGCTGAGCCGGGGCCGTCCGGCGAGCAGGTTTCGGTAGGCTGAAGGCACGATCATCAGTGTCCGGAGCGTCGCGCGTCGCCGCGCCGGTCAGGCCTTGACTTCGCAGGGCTGCGCGCCGGCCCGCCAGCGCCGGTATTCAACTTCAGTTCAAGGCGAGGCAAACGAAATCTGCTTCGGCTCCGGACCGCGGCAGGTTAAAAGACCCGATCCAAGAAGACGCCACGCGAGCAGAGAACCATGTCCGCATCCCCCGCCATCCAGACCGAGCCGCAGGATCTCGTGGCCCTCACCAAGGCCGCCGGTGAGAGCGCGAAGGCGCTGGCCGCCGAGGCCACGCGCCGGGTCCGCACGCGGATCCTCGGGACGGACGGGCGGATCGACGCGGCCAAGCTCGAGGGCCAGCAACACGCCGCCCACGGGCTCGCGTGGCTCGCGACCTACGCGGAGGCGGTGAACGAGCTCGGCGGCTACGCCGACCGCCTGCAGGCCGAGGGCCGGTTCGGCGAGACCGAGGCGCTCCTCGTCCGGATCGGCGCCGGCGAGTATCTCGACCAGCTGTTCTCCGGCATCCCGATGAGCCAGGGCGAGATGGTCCGCGTCACCGGGTCGCTCGGCCTCTCCGCCAAGGAGGTGGCCCCGTACCGCACGGACGCGGTCGAGACTCTGATCGCCGATGGCAACACCCCCGAGAACCGCGCCGCCCTGGTGGCGCTGATGCGCGACGGCGGCGGCTCGGCGACCGTCGGCGCCTCGGGCCTCGACGAGGACATGGAGGCGATCCGCTCCGAGATGCGCCGCTTCGGCAAGGCCGAGGTGGTCGATCAGGCGCACGAGTGGCACCTGAAGAACGCCTACATCCCGATGGAGATCGTGCAGAAGATGGCCGAACTCGGCGTCTTCGGCCTGACGATCCCCGAGGAGTACGGCGGCATGGGCCTGCCGAAGACTGCCATGTGCGTGGTCTCGGAGGAGCTGTCCCGCGCCTATATCGGCGTCGGCTCGCTGGGCACCCGCTCGGAGATCGCCGCGGAGCTGATCCTGTGCGGCGGCACCGAGGAGCAGAAGCAGCGCTTCCTGCCGAAGATCGCCTCCGGCGACATCCTGCCCACCGCTGTCTTCACCGAGCCGAACACCGGTTCCGACCTCGCGAGCCTGCGCACCCGCGCGGTGAAGGAGGGCGACGTCTGGAAGATCACCGGCAACAAGACCTGGATCACCCACCCGGTCCGCGCCGACATCATGACGGTGCTGGTGCGCACCAAGCCCGAGGAGAAGGGCCACAAGGGCCTCTCCATGCTGATCGCCGAGAAGCCCCGCGGCACGGATGAGGATCCCTTCCCGGTCCAGGGCCTGTCGGGCGGCGAGATCGAGGTGCTCGGCTACCGCGGCATGAAGGAGTACGAGCTCGCCTTCGAGGGCTTCGAGGTGCCGGGCGGCAACCTGCTCGGCGAGGTCGAGGGCAAGGGCTTCGCCCAGCTGATGCAGACCTTCGAGTCGGCCCGCATCCAGACCGCGGCCCGCGCCATCGGCGTCGCCCAGTCGGCCCTCGACGTCGGCCTGCGCTACGCCGAGGAGCGGGTCCAGTTCGGCAAGGCGCTGGTGAACTTCCCGCGGGTGGCCGACAAGCTCGCCATGATGGCGGTGGAGATCAACATCGCCCGCCAGCTCACCTACTTCTCGGCCCGCGAGAAGGACGAGGGCAAGCGCTGCGACCTGGAGGCCGGGATGGCGAAGCTGCTCGGCGCCCGCGTCGCCTGGGCGGCGGCCGACAACGCCCTCCAGATCCACGGCGGCAACGGCTTCGCGCTCGAGTACCCGGTGAGCCGGATCCTGTGCGACGCGCGCATCCTCTCGATCTTCGAGGGCGCTGCGGAGATCCAGGCGCAGGTGATCGCCCGCCGGCTGCTCGAGTCTGCCTGAAATCCTGGCTAGAACTGGGGAATAGTACGTATCATGGGATTATAAGTCGGCATATGAACCCGGCTTAAACGAAGTCCCTGCTTCCTGGCGCCCGGTGAACAACTGGGGCGGCTCGGTGAGCGCGCAGCACGACGACGGACAGACGGGCAAGAACCTCCTCCGGCACTGGCAGGATTGCCGGACGCCGGGGGCGCCGATCCCCTCCTACGAGGCCGTCGTGCTCGGGAGCCTCGGCCGCCTCGCCGACCGGGCTGCCCTGGTGACGACCCGCGACGGGCGGGCCGCCCGGATCCTCTGGGCGGGCCAGGTCTTCGGCGCCTGGCTCGCGCAGGGTGCCGAAGGCGCGGAGGGCCCGTTGTCCGGGATCGTCCCGGCCGAGATCATCCCGACGGAGACCCTCCCAGTCGACGCGCTCCCGATCGAGCTGCGCGAGCCCGTCGACGAGATGGTCGCGGCCGCCCTCACGTCCGGCCAGCCCGCCTACGCCCGGTGCGATCGCCTCGCCGCCGGGGTGGTGACGTCGACCCGCCTCGTCGGCGTGCCCCTGGGCAACCGCTGGGGCGAGCCGTTCGTGCTGGTCGGGTTCGACGGGGCGAGCGTCCGGACCGAGCTGGTCCAGGCGATGTTCACCGCCACCGACCAGGGCATCCTGGCCCTCAGCACGGTCCGGGACGCGGCCGGCCGGCCGGTCGATTTCAAGATCGTCGCCCTCAACCGCGGGGCCGAGCGCCTGCTGGAGCGCCCCGCCGCCGCCCTTCAGTGGCAGCGCGTGGGCCAGCTCTTCCCGGGGGCCGTCACCGCGCGGACGATCGCGACGCTCGCCGCCATGGTCGAGCGGGGCGGGCGCGCGGCCTTCGAGCTGAGCCGTCCCCGCTCCGACGGCGGCACGCTCTACCTCAAGGTCGAGGCGGGCTGCGTCGGCGATCTCGTCTCGGTCACGATGACGGATGTCGGCGACATCAAGGCCCGAGAGGCCTCGTTCCGGCTCCTGTTCGAGAACAACCCGGTGCCGATGTGGGTCGTGGCCGACGCGCGCGACCGGTTCCTGGCGGTCAACGACGCGGCCATCGCCCATTACGGCTACAGCCGCGAGCAGTTCCTGGAGCGGGCGCCGGCCGATCTCGCCATGGCCGCCGACGCGGCGCCGGCACCCGGCCTGCCGCCCACCGGCACCCTCCACCGCCGCGCCGACGGCTCGGCGATCGAGGTGTCCCTGTTCCAGCGGGCGATGCCGTTCGAGGGGCGGCAGGCCGTGCTCGAGGCCGCCATCGACATGACCGAGCGGCGCCGGGCCGAGGCCCGCATCGCCCACATGGCCCATCACGACGCGCTCACCGGGCTGCCGAACCGCGTGCTGTTCCGGGACCGCCTCGCCGAGGCGATCGCCCGCCACGCCCGGGACGGCGAGGCGGCGGTGCTGCTCTGCCTCGACCTCGACAAGTTCAAGATCGTCAACGACACGCTGGGCCACCCGGTCGGCGACGCGCTGCTGCGCGAGGCGGCCGAGCGGATCGCCGGCTGCCTGCGCGAGGACGACCTCGTGGCCCGGCTCGGCGGCGACGAGTTCGCCATCCTGGTGCGCGGGCCGGACCTCCCGGCGCTGGCCGACGGGCTGGTCGCGCGGGTGATCGCCGAGCTCGGCCGCCCCTTCCGGCTGGACGGCCAGGATTGCCACATCGGCACCAGCATCGGCGTCGCCTGCCTGCCCCGGGACGGCACTGATCCCGAGACGCTGATGAGGAACGCCGACCTCGCCCTCTACCGGGCGAAGGCCGAGGGCGGCGGCACCTTCCGGTGCTTCGAGCCGGAGATGGATGCCTGGGTGCAGGCGAGGCGGCGGCGCGAGAACGAGCTGCGCGAGGCTTTCGCCCGCGGCCAGTTCTCGCTGGTCTACCAGCCGCTGATGGATGCCCGCGCCGGTCGGATCCTCGCCTTCGAGGCGCTGCTGCGCTGGCACCACCCGGAGCACGGCCCGGTCTCGCCGGCCGAGTTCGTGCCGCTCGCCGAGGAGACCGGCCTGATCGTGCCGATCGGCGCCTGGGTGATGCAGACCGCCTTCGCCGAGGCGGCGACCTGGCCGGAGGCGATCCGGCTCGCCGTGAACCTCTCCCCGATCCAGTTCCGCAACCGCGACCTGGTCGAGACCGTGCGCGGGGCGCTCGCCGCCGCGGGGCTCGACCCGCGGCGCCTCGAGCTGGAGATCACCGAATCGGTCCTGCTAGCCGACAGCGCCGCCAACCTCGCGACGCTGCACGCGCTGCGGGCCATGGGCATCCGGATCGCGATGGACGATTTCGGCACCGGCTATTCCAGCCTCGGCTACCTGCGCAGCTTCCCGTTCGACAAGATCAAGCTCGACCGCTCCTTCGTGAGCCAGGTCGGCGAGAACACCCACTGCACGGCGATCGTGCGCGCGGTGGCGAGCCTGGGCACCAGCCTCGGCATCGCCACCACGGCCGAGGGCGTCGAGACCGCCGAGCAGCTCGCGATGCTCCGCGCCGAGGGCTACGACGAGGTGCAGGGCTTCCTGTTCAGCCGCGCGGTCCCGGGCCCCGACGCCCGCCGCCTGATCGAGCGCGCGCGGGAGGCGGTCCCGGACGACCGGGCGGCCTGATCCGCCCGGCCCGCGCGGGACCTACTTGGTGACCTTCACCGAGACCGGGTCGCTCGACGGGAAGGTCTCCTCCAGGGCGTCGTCCAGGCGCTCGTTCAGCTTCTCCTGCTTGTTGTCGGGGTTCTTGGCGTCGCCCGGCTTGGCGCTGCCCTGCTGGAAGCCCGGCTTGGTCTCGTTCGGCTTGTGGGTCTCGGCCATGTCGCTCGCTCGTCCGTGACGGAGGCACGCAAGGGTGCCGGTGGGCATCAACGCGAGGGAGGGCGGGTGTTTCCGATCTTTCGGGCCTGATCGGCGCGCCCCGTCATCGCGCGCGCAGCGGAGCGACGCAGAACCGCGCCGCGTGCCGAGGCGACCCGCTGCCCTGGATTGCTCCGCCGCGCTCGCGAGGACGTGCGCACCGGAATCGTCCTCAGGCGGTCGCGAACGGCCGCCCGAGCGGGCCGCGGGCCGGCACGCGGGCCGCGGCCTCGCGCAGGACCGTCCCGTAGACGGCCTCGAGACGGTCGAGATGGGTGTCCAGGGTCAGGGGCGCGGCCCAGTAGCGCTCGTGCGCGGCCCGGCCCATCCGGGCGGCGAGGCCGTCGTCGGTCAGGCGGCGCAGGTGCGCGGCGAGGTCGTCCGGGTCGCCCGAGCGGAACCAGAATCCGGTCTCGCCGTCGGCCACGGCCTCGCGGCCCGCGCAGGCGTCGCTCACGATCACCGGCGCGCCGCAGGCCAGCGCCTCGTAGACGGTGAGCGGCTGGCCCTCGTACCAGACGCTCGGGAAGACCAGCGCCCGGGCCCGCCGCATCAGCGCCTGCACGGCCGCGGCGTCGCGCCAGCCGAGCATCACCGCCTCGGGATAGCGCGCGGCGAGGTCGGCCCGCTCGGGGCCGTCGCCCACGAAGGCTGCCCGCACGCCCGCCCGGCGGGCCGCCTCGGCGAAGATCGGCGCGCCCTTCTCGGTGGAGATCCGCCCGACGAACAGGAAGTCGCCCGGCGGCCCGTCGTGGACCGGCGCCGGCGCCACCGCGATGGGGTTGTCGACCCGGTGGAAGGCGGTGCCGCGGGGCAGGAGCGGCCGCACGACGCTCTCCTGCAGGTCGCTGATCGTGATGACGTGGGCGAACAGCTCCGGCAGCCGGGCCACGTGGGCGAGGCCGGCATGGCGGACCATCCGGGCCACCTTGCGCGGGTAGCTGCGCGCGTCGCAGTTCGCCACGATGCAGGCGGGCGACATCGGGGTGCGGTGGCAGATCCGCTGCTCCGGGTAGGTGTAGAAGCCGCCGGTCGGGCAGACGAGGAAGAACTCGTGCATCGTGTAGAGGCAGGGCAGCCCCGAGGCCCGGAGCGCGGTGCCGATCGACGGCGACAGCGCCTTGGCGAAGGCGTGGACGTGGACCAGCGTGTCGCGGGGATCGCAGGCGGCGAGTTCCGCCGCCAGGGCGCGGCAGGCCGGCCCGTTCCAGATCGCCTGGGCCGCGAAGGCGAGCTTGCTGCGCGCCGTGGTGACGTCGTCCTGGTCCAGGCAGACCACCCGGACGCCGGCCGGATCGAGCCGCGGGTCCACCGGGCCGACCGCGGCGAACAGGCTGACGCGGACCCCCCGGGCGGCGAGCCCCAGGGCGGATTCGATGGCGACCTTGGCCTGGCCGCCGTTGATCGCGGCGTGGTCTGCGACGAGGACGACGTGCACGTCAGAACTTCCGCCGCTGCGATCCGGGACCGACAGCTGTATCCGGCCGCGGTTGATCGCCCGTAAACCGGTCTGCCCCATCCTCCCGGCGCGCGAGAGCGATCGATCCCCGGGAGGGTTCACCGTGCACGTCGTGATCCTGGCCGAGTTCGCGGCCGCCAGCGGCGGCGCCGAGAAGGTCGCGCTCGAATCGGCTCGCGGGCTCGCCGAGGCCGGCCTCGGCGTCACCTACATCCAGGCGATCCCGGGTCCCGTCGACCCGCTCCTCGACCACGCCGGCATCCGCCGGATCGACCTCGGCCTGCCCGACATCTGGTCGCTCGGCGCCGCGCGGGCCGCGGCCGCCGGGATCTGGCACGCGGCCGCCGCTCGCCGGCTCGCCGCCGCCCTCGCCGGCCTCGCGGCGCCGCCGGACTGCATCCACCTGCACCAGTGGACCCGGACCCTGTCGCCGGCGATCGTCCCGGTCCTGTCGGAGACCGGGGTGCCGCTGGTCGTCACGCTGCACGACTACGCCCTGGCCTGCCCGAACGGCGTCTACTACCGTTTCGACCGGGCCGAGCCCTGCGGGCTCACGCCCCTGTCGGCCGCCTGCCTGGCGGCGCGTTGCGACCCGCGCAGCCGGGTGCACAAGGCCGTGCGGGTCGCCCGCGCCGCGGCGCTGCGTCAGGTCGTCGGCCGGGCCAGCCGACGCCGCCCGCTCCACGTCGTCCATGTCTGCGACGCCAGCCGCCAGCGGCTCGGCGCCCTCCTCGGCGGCTACGCACTGACGCATCACAGGATCGACAATCCCGTCCGGCTCCCGGACGGGCCGGCGGCCGAGCCCGCCCGCGGCGACGCGATCGCCTATGTGGGGCGCCTCACCCGCGAGAAGGGCGCCGACCTCGTGGCCGACGCCGCCCGCGCCGCCGGGCTCCCGGCCCTGTTCATCGGCGCCGGGCCCCTGGAGGCGGAGCTGCGCGCCCGGGACGGCGTCGAGGTGATCGGCTGGCAGCGGCCCGAGGCGGTCTGGGCGACGCTCCGGGCCCGCGCCCGGGCGCTCGCCGCGCCCTCCCGCTGGTACGAGACCGGGCCGCTCACGGTCTACGAGGCGCTGGCGGCCGGCATTCCGGTCGTGGCTTCCGACCGCTCCGGCGCCGCTGAGAAGGTCCGGCACGGCCGGACCGGCTTCGTGGTCGCGCCGGAGATCGCGCCCCTCGCCGAGGCGTTCGCGGCGCTCCGGGACGACGCCCTGGCGGCCGCCCTCGGGGCCAAGGCGCGCCGCCTCTTCCGGGTGGCCCCGATGGGTCTGGCGGCGCACACGGCGGCGCTCCGCGCGCTCTACGCCGGCCTGGCCGAATCGGCGGCCGGTGCGATGCAGCATCCACCCGCGCTCGCCCTGGAGCAACGGTCCTGACTCCTCCGATGCGCTTGGTATACCAGAAGAATTCACGATCCGTTCGCGCCCCTCTGGACAGGGAGATAGTTTTTTGCCAATCGGTTTTCCGCCGGGATCAGCAATCTTAGCCGATTGAGTCAATGGTGTAGCTTGCTCGCAACCTGCTATCGGGCCGTGGCACCGTGTCGATGACTTCGTGACATCATCGGATCGGAACTTTATCGGGCCTCCAGATCCGTGAGTGCGCCCCGAACCTGCACTTGACTTCTTGTTGCGGTGCAACATATAGAGGGGCGTCAACGCGGACGCATGCGGCGTCCCGCTCCAAGGATGATGCTGGAGACATCGATGCAGACCCCGAACTTCGAGATCCCGACCGAGATGCGCGACTTCGCCGACAAGAGCGTCGACCAGGCCCGGACCGCCGTCGGCACCATGATGGCGAACGCCGTGAAGGCCGCCGAGCAGGTCCAGGCCTCGGGCCAGACCTTCCAGTCGACCCTCAGCGCCGCGGTCGCGAAGGGGTTCGATCACGCGCAGGCCAACGCCAACGCGACCTTCGACTTCGCCCAGAAGCTGGTGCGCACGAAGGATCTCCGCGAGGTGTTCGAGCTCCAGTCCGAGTTCGTCCGCAGCCAGTTCGCCGCGCTCCAGGCCCAGGCCAAGGATTACGGCACCCTGGCGCAGAACGCCGCCGCCCGCTGAGGCCGGCCGCCCCGGTCCGCGATCGGGGCACGAAGACCGGGATCCGGCAGGGCCGTCCAGGCCCGCCGGATCCCCCGCTCTGACGCCCGGGCGTCACGGGCCCGGCGCCGACACCGCCGGCGAGCCGGCCGCGCACGACCTCCGGCCGCGCACGACCTCCGGCCGCCGCTCCGTCGAGACGGGCCGACGCCGACAGGAGGAGATCGCGCGATGGGAAAGCCGCGTCGACCGAGGAGCCGTCCCGCCGGGACGCCCCAGCCGTTGCAGGACGCGTCGGCCCCCCCCGAGATCCAGGCCGCAGCCGCCCCGATCGCGGCGGATGAACCCGCTCAAGCGCCCGCAACAGCGCCCGCTCCGGCGCCTGACCACTTCGCCGAGGCCGTCCGGACCGGCGCCGAGACCGCGCCCGACGGCGCGGTGGACGTCCCGCCCGACCCGGTGGCCACAGCCGCCGCGACGACGTCCGAAGCCGAGTTCGAAGCCCGGTCCGAAGCCGAATCCGGAGACGAGGCGGTGATCGACATCGCCCCCCCGCCGGTGCCGGGCGCGGGTCCGGGACGCGCCGCGGCCGCGAACCGAATCAGCTTCACCCCCGACCGCCTCGACGTCGTCGAGATCGGCTCGATCATCGCCCGCTACGTGCGCGGCGAGGGCGAGGCGGCCGTCGCGCACCTGCGGGCGCTCTCGGGTGCCCGCTCGCCGGCCGACGTCATCCGCCTGCAGGTCGGCGAGGTCCAGCGGGCCGCCGACGCGTGCCTGACCTGCTGGGTCACGGTGGTCGGGCAGGCGAGCCGGGTCGTCGCGTACCGCTGAGGCGCTGCGCGCGGGCGGCCGGGACTTGTCGCATCCCGGCCACAAGGCCGGCCCGATCGAACCCGCGGCGGCAACGGCCCGTTAACCAAGCCGGTCCCATGCCTTAACGGAGGGCACGGGAGACGACACCGGACCGATGCCGAACTGCGCGCGCCTGATCCGTTCCGCATGGCTCCGCCTCGCCGTCGCGCTGCTGCCGGCGCTGGCGGGGGCGCCGGCTGCCGCGCAGAACGGCGAGAAGCCGGCCGTCGCCATCGGGGCCGACGTCGCGAGCCAGGCCGGCACCACGCGCCTCACCCTGACGCTGTCCCGGGCCGTCGAGGCCCGCGGCTTCGTGATGGAGCGGCCCGACCGGGCGGTGATCGACCTGCCCGAGGTCAACTTCCAGCTCGATTCCGGGACCGGCAGCCGCCGCGACGGCCTCGTGCAGAGCTTCCGCTACGGCCTGTTCGCGCCCGGGCGGTCCCGCATCGTGATCGACCTCACCGCGCCCGCCATCGTCGGGAAGATCGAGACCGCGACGCGGCCGCGTGACGGCGCGGTGCTGCTCACGATCCCGCTGCAGCGCGCCGACCGCGACGCGTTCCGCAAGGCCGCCGCCACCGCCGATCCCGCCCCCGCCCAGGCCCGCGCCGCGCCGCCGGAGCCCGCCGACCAGCGGCCGCTGATCATGGTCGATGCCGGCCACGGCGGCACCGATCCCGGCGCCATCGCGGTGGGCGGCGTGTTCGAGAAGGACATCGTGTTCGGCTTCGCCCAGGCCCTCGTGGCGAGGCTGGAGGCGGGCGGCCGCTACCGGGTCCGGATGACCCGCGACCGCGACGTGTTCGTGCCGCTGGCCGAGCGGGTGCGCCTCGCCCGCGACGCCAGGGCCGATTTGTTCGTGTCGATCCACGCGGACTCGATCTCGGCGGCGCCCCAGGTGAGCGGCGCCACGATCTACACCAATTCCGAGAAGGCCACGGACGCCGAATCCGCCAAGCTCGCCGAGCGCGAGAACCGGGCGGATTCCGCCGCGGGCGTCGACGCCGCCGAGGCGCCGCCGGACATCGCCGACATCCTGCAGGAGCTGACCCTGCGCGAGACGCGGGGCTTCTCGTCGGGCTTCGCCCGCACGCTGATGGGCCAGCTCGCCCCCGTGATGAAGATGAGCGCCAAGCCCCACCGCGAGGCGCGCTTCGTGGTGCTGCGCTCCCCCGACGTGCCGAGCGTGCTCGTGGAACTCGGCTACCTCTCCAGCAAGCGCGACCTGGAGATGCTGCAATCGCCGGAGTGGCGGGCCGACGTCACCGGCTCCATGGCCAAGGCGATCGACCAGTTCTTCACCAACCGCGCCACGCTCGGCCGGCCGGCCCCGACGCGCCGCGCGGCCGCCGCCGCCCCAGTTTCACCATAGATAGAGTGTCGATACGGGACGTCCGACGCCCCGTCGCACGGCCGCCGAAACCGGCATTCCGAGGGGGTCTCACGGGACCGTCCGGGGGCCGGCCGCGCAGCGCGCGGGGTGCACGCGCCGGATGAGCCGATTCCGGCATTCGGCCGGGCCAGCGACGAGCGGAACACCGGATGCGTCTGATCCTCCGTTTCTTTGGGATCCTGTTCAGCGCCGCCGCGGTGCTGTTCGTGGTCGGCGCGGCGGTGGGCGGTTACTTCTACTGGAAGTACAGCCAGGACCTGCCCGACCACGCCGCGCTCTCCAATTACGAGCCGCCGGTGATGACCCGCGTCCACGCGGCGGACGGCTCGCTGCTGGCCGAGTACGCCCGCGAGCGCCGGCTGTACCTGCCGATCCAGGCGATGCCGAAGATCGTCGTGGCGGCCTTCCTGTCGGCCGAGGACAAGAACTTCTACAAGCACGGCGGCATCGACCCCGAGGGGATCGTGCGCGCCTTCCTGACCAACGCCAAGTCGGGCAAGCGGCAGGGCGCCTCGACCATCACCCAGCAGGTCGCCAAGAACTTCCTGCTCTCCTCCGAGCAGACCTACGACCGCAAGATCAAGGAGGCGCTGCTGGCGCTCCGCATCGAGGCGGCCTACTCGAAGGACAAGATCCTCGAGCTCTACCTCAACGAGATCTTCCTCGGCACGATCGTGCCCGGCCGCAACCTGCACGGCGTCGCGGCCGCGGCGCTCGACTATTTCGGCAAGTCGGTCCACGAGCTGACCATCAACGAGGCGGCCTACCTCGCCGCCCTGCCGAAGGGGCCGAACAACTACCACCCCTACCGCAAGACCCAGGCGGCCCTCGACCGCCGCAACGAGATCATCCGCCTGATGGCGGAGAACGGCTACATCACCCGGGAGGAGGCGGAGTCCGCCAAGAAGATGCCGCTCGGCGTCAACCCGCGCGTCGCCTTCCCGAACGCCGCCAACGCCAACTACTTCACCGAGGAGGTCCGCCGCGAGATCTCCGAGCGCTACGGCGAGAAGAAGCTCTACGAGGGCGGCCTCTCGGTGCGCACGACCCTCGACCCGAAGATGCAGGCCTGGGCCCGCAAGGCGCTGGTCGACGGCCTCGTGCGGTACGACCAGGCCCATGGCTGGCGCGGTCCGGTCACCAAGGTCGACCTGACCGGGCGCGACTGGGGCATGGCGGCGGCCGAGGTTCCGGCGCTCGGCGACGTGGCGCCCTGGCGGCTCGCCGTGGTGCTGGGCAACGGCGGCGGCGGCGTGCAGATCGGCCTGCAGCCCCGGCGCGAGGCCTCCGGCCAGGTCGGCAAAGACCGCGAGACCGGCGTGATCGTCCCCGAGGGCATGCGCTGGGCCGGCCGCGCCAATCTCCAGCCCGGCGACATGGTCTATGTCGAGGCGATGGACGGCGGCCGCGGCCAGTTCCGCCTGCGCCAGAAGCCCGAGGTCTCGGGCGCCATCGTGGCCATGGACCCGAACACGGGCCGCGTGCACGCGATGGTCGGCGGCTTCTCGTACGACGAGTCCGAGTTCAACCGCGCCACCCAGGCGATGCGCCAGCCCGGCTCCTCGTTCAAGCCGATCGTCTACTCGGCGGCGCTGGACAACGGCTACACCCCCGCCTCGATCATCCAGGACACCCCGATCACCATCGAGGCCGGCCCCGGCCAGGAGGCCTGGACGCCCTCGAACTACGACGGCAAGTCGGGCGGCCCGCACACCCTGCGCTACGGCATCGAGCACTCGAAGAACCTGATGACGGTCCGGCTCGCCAAGGATGTCGGCATGCCGCTCATCGCCGAGTACGCCCGCCGCTTCGGCGTCTACGACGACATGCTGCCGGTGCTGCCCATGTCGCTCGGCGCGGGCGAGACCACGGTCATGCGCATGGTCACCGCCTACTCGATGCTGGCCAACGGCGGCCGGCGCATCCGGCCGACCCTGATCGACCGGATCCAGGACCGCATCGGCGAGACGATCTACCGGCACGACAACCGCAAGTGCATCGGCTGCGACGCCGAGAAGTGGTCGGGCCAGGACGAGCCGAAGCTGGTGGACGATTCCGAGCAGGTGCTCGACCCGCTGACCGCCTACCAGATGGTCTCGATCATGGAGGGCGTGGTCCAGCGCGGCACCGCCACGATCCTGAAGCAGATCGGCAAGCCGCTCGCCGGCAAGACCGGCACGACGAACGACGCCAAGGACGCGTGGTTCGTGGGCTTCTCGCCGGACCTGGCGGTCGGCATCTATATCGGCTTCGACAAGCCCCGCTCGCTCGGCGACCGCGCCACCGGCGGCGGCCTGGCGGCGCCGATCGCCCTGGAGTTCCTGAAGACGGCCCTCAAGGACAAGCCGCCGACGCCGTTCCGCGTGCCCCCTGGCATCAAGCTGATCCGCATCAACCTCGCGAGCGGCACCCGCGCCGGCTCGGGGGAGGGCGCCGGGACGATCCTGGAGGCGTTCAAGCCGGGCACCGCGCCGCCGGATTCCTACTCGGCACCGTCCTCCGGCGGCGGTGGCGGCCAGGCGGCCGCCCCGGCGGCGGTCGCGCCCGATCCCGACCGGGCCGCTCAGGCCGGCGGATTGTACTGAGGCGGCTCGCCCCGCCCAGCCGCTGTCAGCCGAGATCGCTCTCAGCCCAGGTCGGGTCCCCCGGCCTGGGCTTTCGCGTTACGGACCCGGGGCGACGGTGCGACGGACGGGTCATCGCCGGGTCGAGAGGCCCGCGATCGCGACCGACGCCGTCCGGGATGGCGCAGCTTTGCCCGAAGGGCCGGAAGGCGCGGCGGCCAAGTTCGCGCGGGCCGTTCTCGTGCGGGGCCCGCCCCTCGGCACCGACCCGCGTCGCGTTCCGCAGGCGCACAGAAAAAAGCCGCCCCGGAGGGAGCGGCTCGAGGAGTCATCAGGGAGGCATCAAAACAGAGCGGACAAACATGTCCAACTCGACATCCAGATCACTGGATGCCTGTTTATGCCTCGAAAACCTTAATGCGGAGTTAAGGTGCGTTCTCGCCCGTCGATCTCAGGCCGCCAGACTGTCGAAAAGCCCGCGCCCGTCGGTCCCGCCGACCAGATCCTCGACGAAGTTCTCCGGGTGCGGCATCATCCCGAGGACGTTCCCGGTCTCCGACAGGACGCCCGCGATGGCGTTGAGGGAGCCGTTGCGGTTCGCCTCGACGGTGATCGCCCCGGTCGCGTCGCAGTAGCGGAAGGCGACCCGGCCCTCGCCCTCGATCCGCGCCAGCGTCTCGGGATCGGCGAAGTAGTTGCCTTCGCCGTGGGCGACGCAGACGTCGATCACCTGGCCCTGAGTGTAGGCGCTGGTGAAGCGGGTGTCGGTGCGCTCCACCCGGAGCGTCTGCCGGTGGCAGATGAAGCGCCGGTCGATGTTGCGCATCAGCACGCCGGGCAGCAGGCCCGATTCGCACAGGATCTGGAAGCCGTTGCAGATACCGAGCACGAGGCCGCCGCGGGCCGCGTGGGCCCGGACCGCGTCCATGGCCGCGGCCCGGCCGGCGATGGCGCCGCAGCGCAGGTAGTCGCCGTACGAGAAGCCGCCGGGCAGGACGGCGAGGTCGGTGCCGGCGGGGAGTGCGTGGTCCGCGTGCCAGACGAGGCTCACCTGCGCGCCGGAGCGCCGCAGGGCCCGGACGACGTCCGACTCACGGTTGGAACCCGGGAAGACGACGACCGCGGCGTGCATCAGAGGATCTCGATCGCGTAGTTCTCGACGACGGTGTTGGCCAGGAGCTTCTCGCAGGCCGTGCGCAGCGTCGTCTCGGCGGCGGCGCCGTCGGCCGCCGACACCTCGATGTCGAAGACCTTGCCCTGACGGACGCCGTCGACGCCCTCGATGCCGAGGGACCTGAGGGCGGCCTCGATCGCCTTGCCCTGCGGGTCCAGCACACCGGTCTTCAGGGTGACGATGATACGGGCTTTCATGGATCTACGGGTCTCACGCGTGTCAGGACGGGGGTGTGACCTGCGACAACGTCACACAGACCGTCGCCGGTCGCTTCTAACAGGAAGGCCGGCGCACTGTCGAACACGCCGCACGCATAGGGATCATTCCGCTGCTGGATGCAACTTGAACGAAAAAGTCGCCCGTGCGCGCTCGTTCAGCGATGCGCCGCCGGAGCCGGGCCCCGCAGGGGCTCGATGCTGGTCGCCCGGCGCCAGAGCTGGAGCATGATCCAGGCCGCGAACAGGCTGAACAGCCCCATCAGGACGTGCCCGACCCGGTCGCCGAGATCGAAGATGCCCGCGATGGCCCAGCCCGCCGCGATGGCCACGGCAAACACCTCGGTGCCGACGAGGACCATCATGCTGATGATGGTGATGGCGTTGCGCCCGTTCACGAGATCCGCCCTCGAAAAGATTTCGGGCCCCGGACGAACCGTCCGGGACCCGTGCAGCTAGCCCACAGAGGCGGGGCGATGCAACCGACCGGACAGCGCCGGAGCGGTCCGGCCTCAGCGCGGCGCGCGCTTGGCCAGGATCCGCTGCAGGGTCCGCCGGTGCATGTTGAGGCGCCGGGCGGTCTCGCTGACGTTGCGGCTGCACAGCTCGTAGACGCGCTGGATGTGCTCCCAGCGGACCCGGTCGGCCGACATCGGGTTCTCGGGCGGGTCGGCCCGCTCGCCCGGCTGCGCCATCAGCGTGCCGTGGATCTCGTCGGCGTCGGCGGGCTTGGCGAGGTAGTCGAAGGCGCCGAGCTTCACCGCGGTGACCGCGGTAGCGATGTTGCCGTAGCCGGTGAGGATCACGCCGCGGGCCTCGGGCCGGCGCTCCTTGAGGCGGGCGATCACGTCGAGGCCATTGCCGTCGCCGAGGCGCATGTCGATCACCGCGAAGGCGGGCGCGCGCGCCTCGACGGCGGAGACGCCGTCCGCGACGCTGTCGGCCACCTGCACGTGGTAGCCACGGCTCTCCATGGCGCGCGCGAGCCGGGTCTGGAAGGGCTTGTCGTCGTCGACGATCAGCAGGCTGCGGTCGGAGAAAGCGGCCAGCGGATCGGCATCGTTGATCACGGCGGGGTCGGTCGCCGCCGAGGTCCCGGGCTGCGTGAGCATCCGGTACTCCTTTCGGGTTTTCGTCGTCGGGTTCTTGGTCTGTCCCTCATATAGGTACGGCATCGCCCGGTGGCAGGGGGGCGCGGATACTGAGTTCCGGAGAATGTCGCGGCGCGGCGCCGCGCTCGAAGATGTGCCGGGCCCAGGAGACGCGCACGATCGCCCCGTGGGCGTCCGGCGCCGCGACGTTCATCAGGGCGAGCTGCGCTCCCGAGCGCTCGATCAGGGTCTTGGCGATGAACAGCCCGAGGCCGAGGCCGGCCCCCACGGTGCCGCCGGATTGCGGCCGGTCGTGGCTGCGGGTGGTCACGTAGGGCTCGCCCGCCCGCAGCAGCACCTCGCTGGAGAAGCCCGGGCCGTCGTCGCGGATCTCGATCCAGACCCGGTCAGGCGTCCAGCGCCCCTCAACGGTGACGCCGGCCTCGGCGAAGTCGACGGCGTTGTCGAGGATGTTGGCGAGCCCGAACATGACGCCCGGGTTGCGCCGGCAGGCCGGCTCCGGCCCCTCGCCGGCGCTGGTGACGGCGAGGGCGGCGCCGAGTGCCCGCTGCGGCGCCACCAGCTCCTCCACGAGGTGGCTGAACGTCACCGTCTCCAAGAAGCCGGCCCCGGCCCCGTCCCCGTCGAGGGAGGTCAGCTTGCCGAGGATGCCGCGGCAGCGGTCGACCTGCTCGCGCAGCAGGTTGAGATCCTCCGCCACCGCCGGCGAGGCGGTGGGGCCGAGCTGGCGGATCAGCTCCTTGGTCACCACCATGATCGTGCCCAGCGGCGTGCCCAATTCGTGGGCAGCCGCGGCCGCGAGCCCGTCGAGCTGCGACAGGTGCTGCTCGCGGGCGAGCACCAGCTCGGTGGCGGCGAGCGCCTGGGCGAGGAGCCGGGTCTCCTCGGCGACCCGCCACGCGTAGACGCCCGTGAAGGCGGTGCCGAGCAGGATCGCGGTCCAGACGCCGGAGACGTACAGGAACGGCAGCTCGATCCGCCCGTCCGCGAACCAGGGCAGGGGCCGGTGCACCAGGGCGAGCAGCGTCGCGAGACCCACCGCCAGGAGGCCCAGCGCCAGGGTCCGCTCGGGGGGCAGGGCGGTGGCGGAGATCAGCACCGGGGCGAGGAACAGCAGCGAGAACGGGTTCTGGAGCCCGCCCGTGAGGAACAGCAGGGCCGCGAGCTGCACGATGTCGAAGGCGAGGAGCAGGGCCGCGGAATCGTCGCTGAGCCGGTAGCTCGCCGGGAAGCGGATCCGCAGGGCGAGGTTCAGCCAGGACGAGGTGGCGATCACCAGGAAGCACCAGCCGAACGGCAGCGGCAGGCCGAGGCCGAACTGCGCCCCGACGACCGCCGCGCTCTGGCCCGTGATCGCGAGCCAGCGCAGGCGGACGAAGGTGTCGAGCCGCAGGTGTCGCGCGTCGCGACCGAGGCCGCTGAGATCGGTATCGGGCATGGGCTGTAACGGGCTGTATCGGTGCGTCGCCGGACGGACCCGCCGGCGCGGCGTCCCGTGGACTCCCTTCGCATGACGCGGCGATGGGAATCCCGGCTCACCGCCCCGGACACGTCGTCGCTGGCGGACGATCGCCCGCGGACGTGGTCACAGGCAAGTCGCCGCAGCTCCGGGATGTTCCGCCCGCGTTCAGGGTGGAGCATTATCCTACCGACTCGGGTTGCAGGGGGTATGGGCCGCGCGGCTCGATGCCCGCGGCCGGAGCGAGACCGCGAGGTGACGATGCTGCTGGCCTATTCCCTGTACGAGGGCGCGCGCGCCCTGATGGCACCCGCCCGCGTCGCCGCCGACCTCACCCGCTACGGGCTGCAGATGCCGGGCAATCCCCTGGCCTACGGACCCTACGCCCGCGCGGTCAGCGCCGGCTGCGAGATGTTCGAGCGCGTCACCCGCCAGTACGGCAAGCCCGCCTTCGGCTTCACCGAGACGGTGGTGGACGGCGCGGCGGTCCCGGTCACCGAGCGGGTGGTCTGGGAGCGGCCGTTCTGCCGCCTGATCGCCTTCGACCGCGCGTTCCCGGCGGCCCCCGCGGAGCCGCAGCCCAAGCTGCTGATCGTCGCGCCGATGTCGGGGCACTACGCCACGCTGCTGCGCGGCACCGTCGAGGCGATGCTGCCGAACCATCGCGTGTTCATCACCGACTGGACCGACGCCCGGATGGTGCCGCTCTTCGCGGGCCAGTTCGATCTCGACGACTACATCGACTACCTGCAGGAGATGTTCGCGGTCCTCGGGCCGGACCTGCACGTCATGGCGGTGTGCCAGCCGGCGGTGCCGGTCTTCGCCGCGGTGGCGCTGATGGAGGCGGCCGACGAGCCGGCGGTGCCGACCTCCATGACCTTGATGGGCGGCCCGATCGACACCCGCCGCTCGCCCACCGCGGTGAACTGCCTCGCGCAGGAGCGTGGCCAGAAGTGGTTCGAGCAGAACACGATCAGCCTCGTGCCGCCGATCTACCCGGGCGCCTGGCGCCGGGTCTATCCGGGCTTCCTGCAGCTGTCGGGCTTCATGGCGATGAACCTCGACCGCCACGTCACCGCCCATTCGGATATGTTCGACCATCTGGTGACGGGCGACGGCGACTCGGCCGAGAAGCACCGCGAGTTCTACGACGAGTACCTCGCCGTGATGGACCTGACGGCCGAGTACTACCTCCAGACCGTGCAGACCGTGTTCGTCGACCACGCCCTGCCGACGGGACAGATGACGCACCGCGGCACGCCGGTCGATCTCGGCGCCATCCGCCGCTGCGCGATCCTGGCGGTCGAGGGCGAGAACGACGACATCTCCGGCGTCGGCCAGACCAAGGCGGCCCTCGACCTGACGCCGAACCTTCCGGAAGCGCGCAAGGCCTACCACCTCCAGGCCGGCGTCGGCCATTACGGGGTGTTCAACGGCTCGCGCTACCGGTCGGTGATCGCCCCCCGCATCGCGGCCTTCATCCGCGCCATGCAGGCGGTTCCGGGCGCGCGGGGCGGCCACCTGCGGCAGGTGGGCTGAGGCGTCCATTCCGGTGCCCGCCGCCCCGGCTGGCCCGCCTCCGCGGCGGGCTCGCGGACTCACACAGCGCAGGCCGAAGGGCGAGGGGATCTCCGGCCTCACGCTCGATCCCGAGCGGCGAAACGCTGTGCGATCCCGTTTCCGATCGATGAAGTCGGCATAGCCGTCATCGCTGCGCTCGCGATGACGGTGCGGGACATGTCGACCGAGACGCCGCGCGCTCCGCGTTCCTGAATACATAACGCAGTGACGGCCGGGCTGGCGCGGGCCTTGCGAGACGCGGCCCGTGAGTTCGAGCCGCACCCACACAGCCCCTCTCCATGCCGCCGTCGCCCCAAGGCCGGCGGCGATGCGGACGCGCGCCCGGACGTCGTTGTCACCACGGGCCATTGCGCCCGCGCATCAGAACCGTTCAAACTCGCCCGCAAGGTGCGGGCCGGCGACCGATGCTTGAGATCCGCACCGCCAGGGAGAAGACGATGGACCGCAGGACCTTTCTCAAGGGTTCGGCTGCGCTCGGTTTGGCTGCGCCGCAGCTCGCGCGGCCGGCCCTGGCGCAGGGGGGCAAGGTCCTGCGCTTCGTGCCGCAGGCGAACCTCGCGAATTTCGACCCGATCTGGGGGACCCAGTACGTGGTGCGCAACGCCGGCACCCTCGTCTGGGACATGCTCTACGGCGTCGACGCGCAGCTGAAGCCACAGCGCCAGATGGTCGAGTCCGAGGAGGTCTCGGGCGACAAGCTCACCTGGACCTTCCGGCTGCGCCCCGGCCTGAAGTGGCACGACGGCGAGCCGGTTCTCGCCAAGGACGTGGTGGCGAGCCTCACCCGCTGGATGGCCCGGGACCCGATCGGCCTGATGATCCGCGGCATCCAGGACGACCTCGCGGCGACCGACGACAGGACCTTCCAGTGGCGCCTGAAGAAGCCGTTCCCGAAGCTGCTCTACGCGCTCGGCAAGACCAACGCGCCGATGGCGCTGATGATGCCGGAGCGGATCGCCAAGACCGACCCGTTCACGCAGATCACCGAGTATGTCGGCTCGGGCCCGATGAAGTTCGTCCGCAACGAGTGGGTGCCGGGTGCCCGGGCGGTGTTCGAGACCTTCACCGACTACAAGCCCCGCGACGAGCCGAATTCCTGGCTCGCGGGCGGCAAGCGCATGCTGGTCGACCGTGTCGAGTGGGTGATCATGCCGGACGCCGCCACCGCGTCGGCGGCCCTGCAGAACGGTGAGGTCGACTGGTGGGAGAACCCGATCTCCGACCTCGTGCCGCTGCTGCGCAAGAACAGCAACCTCAACGTCGACATCGCCGACCCGCTCGGCAATGTCGGGTCGTTCCGGATGAACCACCTGCACCCGCCCTTCGACAACCCGAAGATCCGCCAGGCGGTCATGACCGCGATGAGCCAGGAGGATTACATGCGGGCGATCGTCGGCGACGACGACAGCCTGTGGAAGACGCTGCCGGGCTTCTTCACGCCGGGGACGCCCCTCTACAGCGAGGCGGGCGGCGGCAATGTCGGCAAGGGCGACATCAAGCTCGGCCAGAAGCTGCTCAAGGAGGCCGGCTACAAGGGCGAGCCGGTGGTCTGCATCGTGGCCCAGGACCAGGGGATCACCAAGGCGCAGGGCGACATCACCGCCGACCTCCTGAAGAAGATGGGCTTCAACGTCGACTTCGTCGCCACCGATTGGGGCACCACCGGCACCCGCCGGGCCTCCAAGGCGCCGCCGTCTCAGGGCGGCTGGAACATGTTCCACACCTGGCACGCGGGCGCCGACTGCATCAATCCGGCGGGCTACCCGGCGGTGCGGGCGAGTGGCGACAAGGCGTGGTTCGGCTGGCCGAACATCCCGCCGGTGGAGACCGCCATCGCCGAGTGGTTCGACGCCGCCGACCCGGCCGCCGAGAAGGCCGCCATCGACAAGGTCAACGCCGCCGCCTGCGAGGGCGTGGTCTACGTGCCCACCGGGTTCTTCCTCGGCTACCAGGCGTGGCGCAAGAACGTCTCGGGCATCGTGAAGGGGCCGATCCCCTTCACCTGGGGCGTGTCGAAGGCGTGATGGCGCCCGCTCTCGCCACGTCGGGTTGCCCGACCCGCCCGGTCTCTCGGGCGGGCTCCCGGCTTCGGATACCGCGCTCGGCAACGCGGTCGCGGGACCGGGCGCGGGTCCCCTCTCCTGTCTCTCTCCCGCACGGGAGCGGGGGCGCGTCGCGCTCCGCCGCCGGCGTTCGCGCCCGACCCGGACGCGTGAAGGTCGGCACCCGCGAGGGGGGCAGGGGCGGCCGCACCCGCCGCGCCCTCCCGCCCACAGCCTAGCGAGGCCCCATGCTCGGCTATATCGGCAGGCGCATCCTCGCCACCATCCCGGTCATGGCGGTGGTCGGGCTGTTCGTCTTCAGCCTCCTCTACTTCGCCCCGGGCGACCCGGCGGCGATCATCGCGGGCGACCAGGCGACCCCCGACGACGTCGCCCGCATCCGCGCCACGCTCGGCCTCGACCGGCCGTTCCTGGTGCGGTTCTGGGAATGGTCCTGGCAGATCCTCCACGGGGATCTCGGCACCTCGATCTTCACCAACCTGCCGGTCACCACCATGATCGGCCAGCGGGTGCAGCCCACCGTCTCGCTGATGCTCGTCACCCTGGTCTTCGCCATCGTGGTGGCGGTGCCGCTGGGCGTCGTCGCCGCCTGGAAGGCCGGCAGCCTGATCGACCGCCTCGTGATGGGGCTCGCCGTGACGGGCTTCTCGGTGCCGGTCTTCGTGGTCGGCTACATCCTGGCCTACGTCTTCGCCCTCGAGCTCGGCTGGCTGCCCGTGCAGGGCTACACGCCGATCGAGCAGGGCGTGTGGCCCTGGCTGTCCAACCTGATCCTGCCGGCGGTGACGCTCGGTCTCGTCTACATCGCGCTGATCGCCCGGGTGACCCGCGCGACCATGCTCGACGTGCTCCAGCAGGATTACGTGCGCACGGCCCGGGCCAAGGGGCTGTCGCAGGGGCCGGTCCTGTTCGTCCACGCCCTCAAGAACGCCGCGGTGCCGATCGTCACCGTGATCGGCATCGGCATCGCGTTGCTGATCGGCGGTGCGGTGGTGACCGAGACGGTCTTCGCGATCCCCGGCCTCGGGCGCCTCACCGTCGACGCGATCCTGCGCCGCGACTACCCGGTCATCCAGGGCGTCGTGCTGCTGTTCAGCTTCGTCTACGTGCTCGTGAACCTCGCCATCGACCTCTTCTACACCGTGCTCGACCCGAGGATCCGCTATTGACCGCGACCGTCGCGCCCTTCCCCAGCAGCGCCCCGCAGGCGGGCGCCCCGCCCGAGGGGATCACCCCCAAGGCGCCCCCGCCGCCGGGCCTCGCCGTCGCGGCGCCGCTGCCCGACGTCATCCCGGCCCGCAAGCGCCGGGGCCGGGTCTGGACCTATGTGCGCCGCAACCCGACCATCGTGGTCGGCGGCGTGCTGCTCCTCATCGTCTTCCTGATGGCGGTGCTGGCCCCCTATCTCGGCACCGTCGACCCGACCGCCCTGGCGCCCGCCAAGCGCACCCGGGCCCCGTCGGCGCAGTACTGGTTCGGCACCGACATGCTCGGCCGCGACGTCTACTCGCGGGTGGTCTACGGCGCCCGGGTCTCGCTGCTGGTCGGCTTCTCGGTGGCGTTCCTCGCCTCGGTCGCGGGGCTCGCGGTCGGCCTCGTCTCCGGTATGGTGCGCTGGCTCGACGGGATCGTCATGCGGGTCGTCGACGGCATGATGTCGATCCCGCCGATCCTGCTCGCGGTCGCGCTGATGGCGCTCACCCGCGGCTCGGTCCAGAACGTGATCATCGCGATCACCATCGCGGAGATCCCGCGCGTCGCCCGCCTCGTGCGCGGCGTGGTGCTGTCGCTGCGCGAGCAGCCCTACGTCGAGGCGGCGGTCACCACCGGCACCCGGATGCCGGCGATCATCTGGCGCCACATCCTGCCCAACACGCTGGCGCCCATGACCGTGCAGGCGACCTACATCTGCGCCTCCGCGATGATCACCGAGGCGATCCTGTCGTTCATCGGCGCGGGCGTGCCGCCCTCGACGCCCTCCTGGGGCAACATCATGGCCGAGGGCCGGGCCCTCTGGCAGGTGAAGTTCTACATCATCCTGTTCCCGGCCATCTTCCTCTCGATGACGGTGCTCGCCGTGAACCTCGTCGGCGACGGCCTGCGCGACGCCCTCGACCCCCGCATGGCGAAAGACGTCTGATGAGGACCGGCAGCATGAGCGGCACCCCCCTCCTGTCGATCGAGAACCTGCAGGTCCATTTCCGCACCCCCGACGGGGTGAACCGGGCGGTGGACGGGGTCTCGTTCGCGATCCAGTCGGGCGAGACCCTGGCGATCGTGGGCGAGTCCGGCTGCGGCAAGTCGGTGACCTCGATGTCGATCCTGCGGCTCCTGCCCGAGCCGCCGGCCCGCATCGCCGGCGCCATCAAGTTCGAGGGCAAGAACCTCCTCGACCTGCCGAACAGCGCCATGCGCAAGATCCGCGGCAACGACATCAGCGTGATCTTCCAGGAGCCGATGACCTCGCTGAACCCGGTGCTGACGGTCGGCCGCCAGATCGGCGAGACCCTGCGGCTGCACCAGGGGCTCGGCCGCCGGGAGGCCGAGGAGCGGGCCGTGGAGATGCTGACGCTGGTCGGCATCCCCGAGCCGCGGCGCCGGGTGCGGGAATACCCGCACCAGCTCTCCGGCGGCATGCGCCAGCGGGTAATGATCGCCATCGCGCTCGCCTGCTCGCCGAAGCTCCTGATCGCCGACGAGCCGACCACGGCGCTGGACGTGACCATCCAGGCCCAGATCCTCGACCTGATGCGCGACCTGAAGGCCCGGGTCGGGGCCGCGATCATGCTGATCACCCACGATCTCGGCGTGGTGGCCGAGGTCGCCGACCGGGTGGTGGTGATGTATGCCGGCCGCAAGGTCGAGGAGGCGCCGGTCCGCGAGCTGTTCCGGTCGCCGCGCCACCCCTACACCCGCGGCCTGATGGGGGCGGTGCCGAAGCTCGGCGCCGTCGAGCACGGGGCCGACGCGCGGCTCGCCGAGATCCCCGGCATGGTCCCGAGCCTCAAAGGTCGGATCGAGGGCTGCGTCTTCGCCGGGCGCTGCCCGGACGTGACCGACCTGTGCCGCGCCTACGCGCCGGCCCTGGAGCCCAAGGCGCCGGGCCACCTCGCCGCCTGCCACTACGCGCCGAAGGACGCCCTCGCGGCATGAGCGCCACGCCCGCACCCGCCGCCCGCACCCTGCTGGAGGTCAACGACCTCAAGAAGCACTTCGCCCTCGGCGGCGGCCTGTTCGGCCAGTCCAAGCGCGTGCTCAAGGCGGTGGACGGCCTGTCCTTCACGGTGGCCCGGGGCGAGACCCTCTCGCTCGTCGGCGAGTCCGGCTGCGGCAAGTCCACCGTCGCCAAGGCGCTGATGCGCCTCTACGCGCCCACCGCCGGCCAGGTGGTGCTCGACGGGCGCCGCATCGACGACCTCTCGGCCGGAGCGCTCCGGCCTCTGCGGCGCCACATCCAGATGGTGTTCCAGGACCCGTTCTCGTCGCTCAACCCGCGGATGCGGGTGCGGGCGATCCTGGCCGAGCCGATCCGCAATTTCGGGCTGGCCCGCAACGCCGCCGACCTCGAATCCCGCCTCGCCAGCCTGATGGAGCGGGTTGGCCTGCCGCGCGAGGCGCTGGGGCGCTTCCCGCACGAGTTCTCCGGCGGGCAGCGCCAGCGCATCGGCATCGCCCGGGCGCTCGCCGCCGAGCCGGACCTGATCATCTGCGACGAGGCGGTCTCGGCCCTCGACGTCTCGGTGAAGGCGCAGATCGTCAACCTGCTGCGCGACCTGCAGCGCGAGCTCGACCTCGCGATGCTGTTCATCTCGCACGACCTCGCCATCGTCGAGCACATGACCCACCGGGTGGCGGTGATGTATCTCGGCAAGATCGTCGAGATCGGGCCGCGCCGCGATCTCTTTCTCGCGCCCAAGCACCCCTACACGCAGGCGCTGCTCTCGGCGGTGCCGATCCCCGAGCCCGGGGCCGGGCGCACCCGCATCGTGCTCAAGGGCGACGTGCCGAGCCCGATCAACCCGCCCTCCGGCTGCCGCTTCCACACCCGCTGCCCGCACGCCTTCGACCGCTGCCGGACCGAGGTGCCGGGCCTCGACGCGGTCGGCGCCGGCCATCTCGCCGCCTGCCATCTCAACGACACGGCCGCCCCCGCCCGGGCGGCCTGACGGCGCCGTCCTCGCGAGCGCAGCGAAGCGACCCAGGGCAGCGCGCGATCCCCGAGCGTGGCGGATCCCTGGGTCGCTTCGCTGCGCTCGCGAGGACGGGTCGGATTCCCGCGAACCACATCCGGAGTCTCTCGTGCAGCACGACCTCATCCTGAAGGGCGCCCGGGTCATCGACCCGTCGCAGAACCACGACGGGATCTGCGACGTCGCCTTCGCGGACGGCCGCGTCTCGGGCTTCGGCCGCGACCTGCCGGCGGGCCCCGGCACGCAGGTCCGCGACATGGCCGGCGCGATCGTCACGCCGGGCCTGATCGACCTGCACACCCACGTCTACTGGGGCGGCACCTCGCTCGGCATCGACGCCGACGAGTTCTGCCGGACCTCAGGAGTGACCACCTCGGTCGATACCGGCAGCGCCGGGCCGGGCAACTTCGCGGGCTTCCGCAGCCACGTGATCGAGCGGTCCGAGGCGCGGATCCTCGCATACCTGCACGTCTCCTTCGCGGGGATCTTCGGCTTCTCGAAGACCATCATGGTCGGCGAGAGCGAGGACCCGCGGCTCATGGCGCCCCGGGAGGCGGTCGAGGTCGCCGAGGCCAACCGGGACGTGATCGTCGGCATCAAGGTCCGGGTCGGGCGCCACGCCTCGGGCGACCAGGGCACCGCGCCCCTCGACATCGCCCTGCAGGTCGCCGAGGAGACCGGCCTGCCGCTGATGGCCCATATCGACGAGCCGCCGCCGAGCTACGAGCAGGTGCTGGCCATGCTGCGGCCCGGCGACGTGCTGACCCACGCATTCCGGCCGTTCCCGAACTCGCCCATCACGGCCCAGGGCGCCGTGAAGCCGGCGCTCCGCGAGGCGCGGGCGCGGGGCGTGATCTTCGACATCGGCCACGGCAAGGGCTCGTTCGCCTTCAGGACGGCGCGGGCGATGCTGGCGGGCGGCTTCCTGCCCGACACGATCTCGTCGGACGTGCACCAGCTCTGCATCGAGGGGCCGGCCTTCGACCAGGTCACCACCATGTCGAAGATGCTCTGCCTCGGCATGAGCCTCACCGACGTGATCGCCGCCTCCACGGTGAACGCCGCCGTGGCGCTGAAGCGGATGGAGTACGGGACCCTGAAGGTCGGGGCGCTCGGCGACGCCACCGTGCTGGCGGTGCGGGACGGCGCGTTCGACTACGTCGACACCCGGGGCGAGCACATGACGGGCGCCCAGCGGATCACCGCGGAGGGCGTGGTGCTGAAGGGCCGGTGGTGGCACCCGGCCTGACCGGTCGGGCCTGACGATCGGGACGAAGATCCCATCGCATACAAAATATCGACCTTTACAGCCTCTTCCGCGGGCCGATACACTTTCCCGTGAGGGGCGGACCATCTCCGGCCCTCAGCGAAACGCGGTTCAAACCGCGGCGCCAGGGAGGATGGATGGACACGGGTCAGCCTCTGCTGGAGGTCGACGGCGTCACGCTCCGCTACAAGACGCCCGAGCACCTCGTCACGGCCACCTACCGGGTGAGCTTCCGGGTCTGGCCCGGGGACCGCTTCGTCCTGCTCGGGCCGTCCGGATGCGGGAAGTCGACCCTGCTCAAGGCGGTGGGCGGCTACATGGCGCCGACCGAGGGCGAGATTCGCCTGAAGGGGCGCCCGGTCACCGAGCCCGGCCCCGACCGGATGATGGTGTTCCAGGAATTCGACCAGCTCCTGCCGTGGAAGACGGTCCGGCAGAACGTGGTCTTCGCCCTCGAGGCCTCGGGCCGGCTGAGAGGCCGCGAGGCCCTGGACCGGGCCAACCTCTACATCGACAAGGTCAACCTCACGAAATTCGCCGACAGCTACCCCCACACCCTGTCGGGCGGCATGAAGCAGCGCGTCGCCATCGCCCGCGGCATGGCGATGGAGCCCGACATCCTGCTGATGGACGAGCCCTTCGCGGCGCTCGACGCGCTGACCCGGCGGCGCATGCAGGACGAGCTGCTGGCCCTGTGGGAGGGCACGCGCTTCACCGTGCTGTTCGTCACCCACTCGATCCCCGAGGCGATCAAGGTCGGCTCGCGCATCCTGCTGCTCTCGCCCCATCCCGGCGAGGTGAAGGCCGAGCTCAACAGCGCCGCGTCGCCGGAGGCGGCGCTGCAGCTCGAGGGCCGGATCCAGCACATGCTGTTCTCGGAAGAGATCCAGGAGGCGGAGAATGTCTAGCGCGCAAGCCCTGAGCGGCGCCCCGCTGGCCGGGACGGGCGCGGCGCCGCGCCTCGCGCCCCTGCCGCCGTCCGGCCGGCCCGAGATCGTGCGCGAGACCGGCCACGCCCACGGTGCCGCGGTGGTCGAGAAGCCGCTGTCGGTCGCCGAGCGCCTCTACAACCAGGCCTGGCTGCGCAAGATCGTGATCCTCGTGCTCCTCGCCGGGATCTGGGAGGCCTACGGGCGCTACCTCGACAACGACCTCCTGTTCCCGACCTTCTCGGCGACCGTGGAGGCCTTCTTCCGGGGCGTCGCGGACGGCACGCTGCCGGCCCGGGCCTGGAGCTCGCTGAAGGTGCTGCTCATGGGCTACGCCGCCGGCGTCGCCCTGGCGACCGTGCTGACCGGCGTCGCCATCGCGTCGCGGATCGGGACCGACCTGCTCGAGACGCTGACGTCGATGTTCAACCCGCTGCCGGCGATCGCGCTGCTGCCCCTGGCGCTAATCTGGTTCGGCCTGGGCAACGGCAGCCTGATCTTCGTGCTGGTCCACTCGGTGACCTGGGCGATCGCGCTGAACACCCATTCGGGCTTCCTGTCGGTGAGCCGGACGCTGAAGATGGTCGGACGCAATTACGGGCTGTCGGGTCCGCGGCTGATCGGCAAGATCCTGATCCCGGCGGCGTTTCCCTCGATCCTCACCGGCCTGAAGGTCGGCTGGGCCTTCGCGTGGCGCACCCTGATCGCCGCCGAGCTGGTCTTCGGGGTGTCGTCCGGGGCGGGCGGCCTCGGCTGGTTCATCTTCGAGAACAAGAACATGCTCGACATCCCGAACGTGTTCGCCGGGCTGCTCACCGTGATCCTGATCGGTCTCGTGGTCGAGAACCTGATCTTCCAGACGATCGAGCGGCGCACTGTCCAGCGCTGGGGCATGCAGGCCTGAGCGGGCCGGGGCGTGGCACCGGACCCGTCGCCGCCGGGGGCGGCACGGGTTCCGGCAGCACCCCGCCCGCCGCCGGTTCCGCCGTCCGGTCAGATGTTACTTCTCGCATTCCGCTTGAATAGAGATTGAACTTCTCTGTTGCGCGGGTGCGGCGAACGTTTTCTTCCTATAGGCTCCGCCGGCGACCCCGGAGCCTCGTCTCGTGAGCCCTGAAGCCTCGTCCAAGACAGCCCCGACATCGCCGCTCCCCGACCGGGGCGGCCGGTCGGGCACGGCCGCCTCGGTCCTGCCGGGAATCGGCCTGTGCGCGGCCATCACCGCGGTGGCGATGGCCGCGCAGGCGGTGGAGGAGCGTCTCGCCGGCCACCCCTATATCGAGGCCCTGGTCCTGGCGATCCTGATCGGCATCGCGGTGCGGACCGCCTGGACGCCCCCGGCGCAGTTCCGCACCGGCATCGCCTTCTCGGCCAAGCAGCTCCTCGAGGTCGCCGTGGTGCTGCTCGGCGCCTCCCTGAGCCTCGGGGCGATCCTCGCCTCCGGCCCGGCGCTGCTGGCCGGCATCGTCGGGACCGTGGTGCTCGGCATCGCCGCCAGCGTGGCGATCTGCCGGGCGCTCGGGCTGCCGGCCCGGATGGCGATCCTGGTGGCCTGCGGCAACGCCATCTGCGGCAACTCGGCCATCGCGGCGGTCGCGCCCGTGATCGGCGCGGAGGCGAAGGACATCGCCGCCGCCATCGCGTTCACCGCCGTCCTCGGCGTGCTGATGGTGCTCGGGCTGCCGCTGTTCGTGCCCCTCGCGGGCATGACCGACAACCAGTACGGGGTGCTGGCGGGGCTCACCGTCTACGCGGTGCCGCAGGTCCTGGCCGCGACCGTCCCGGTGAGCCTGCTGTCGACCCAAGTCGGCACCCTGGTCAAGCTGGTGCGGGTGCTGATGCTCGGCCCGGTCGTGGTGGTGTTCTCGCTGATCGCTCCGCGTCTGCCGCAGGCAGCGGGGGCGCCGCCGGCGCCGTCCCGTCCGGGCTTCACCAAGCTGGTGCCCTGGTTCATCCTCGGCTTCCTGGCGCTGGCCACCCTGCGCTCCCTGGGCCTCGTCCCGGACCCGGCGGTGAAGCCGCTGACCCAGCTCGCCGGCGTGCTCACGGTCCTGTCCATGGCCGCCCTCGGCCTCGGGGTCGACGTCCGGGTCCTGGCCCGGGTCGGCGGCCGGGTCACCCTCGCGGTCACCGCCTCCCTGGCGGTCCTGATCGCCCTCAGCCTGACGCTGATCCGCGCCCTCGGGATCGGGTGACGCCGCGCGCGGTCTTTCCCGCCGCGCGGGCTCCCGACCCGTGTAACAGGCATTCCATCGGCACCTTTGTGCAGGTGACCGGAGCCTTTCGCGCCGGCGATCCGGCCCATCCGCACCGAAAAGCGCTTCGGGTGATCATCCCTCAGTCAAGACCGTCTTGACACATACGCGGTTTTTGCTTTGGAACCGCAGGCATCGTCGTCGAAAGCTTCGTGTGGACTCGCGCAGTGCCTGAAAAGAATCCCGAGAACAGCCTCAGGTTGGTCACGCTGGTGGGCGAGATCGTCGCCGCCTACGTCTCGAACAATTCCGTTCCGCCGACGGCCCTGCCCGAGCTGATGGCGAGCGTGCACGCGGCCCTGGCATCCCTCGACGGGCAGGCGCCGGCGGCCGCGGTCGAGCCGGCCGTGGAGCGGCCGACGCCGGCCCAGATCCGCAAGTCGGTCCAGGAGGACGGGATCGTCAGCTTCATCGACGGCCGGACCTACAAGACCCTGAAGCGCCACCTCACCGCCCACGGCCTGACGCCGGAGCGGTACCGCGAGCGCTACGGTCTGCCGGACGATTACCCGATGACGGCGCCGGGCTACGCCGCGCAGCGCTCCGCGCTGGCGAAGGCGATCGGCCTCGGCGTGCCCGGCGGGCGCGTCGATCAGCGCAGGACGGGCACCGGCGGCTGATCGGCGGCGCGGCGCGGGGCCGCGCGCGGCGCGGTCTCGCTCCTCCGCCCCAGGAACGGCAGCACCTGCGCGGGGGCCGGCTCGGATCGGCCGGGCTCGGCGCGGCCCGGGCGGCCGAACGTGTCGGCCCAGCTCAATTTGATCACCCGGTTGTCCGCAGCCGCGGGCTCCTCCGCGGGGCGCGGCGCCTTGCGGTTCGCGGCGCCGATCCAGCGCACGATCCGGTGCTCGCGCCCGCGGCGGAGCACCGGCGGCAGATTCGTCTCGCTGCGCTTGCGGTTCGGCCTGATGTCGTCGGTCTTGTCTGAGATCGACACGCTCGATAACCCTGTCCCCGTGCGAGGTGCGGGCGGGGACGGATAGCGGGTGCAGCCGTGGATCCGCCGGGGTGCTCCACCCTCGACAACGGCGCTATCCTACTGAACTTGCAGGATCCGGACAGGGCGGTCCCGTCCAAAAAACTTGTCTCTGCGTCCCAGATTGGCCCGTCCGGGGCCGGAACGGCTCAGGAGGCGCGCGCGCCCGGCACCGCGGCGAGCAGGGTGCGGGTGTAGGCGTGCTCCGGCGCGGCGAACAGGTCCGCGGTGCCCCGCATCTCCACGATGGCGCCGCGGTGCATCACGGCGATCCGGTCGCAGATCGTGGCGGCCACCCGCAGATCGTGGGTGATGAACAGCATCGCCAGCGACAATCTCTGCTTCAGGTCCTCCAGCAGGTCCAGCACCTGCCGCTGGACCGAGACGTCCAGCGCCGAGACCGCCTCGTCGGCCACCAGCACGTCCGGCTCCATCGCGAGCGCTCGGGCGATGCCGATGCGCTGGCGCTGCCCGCCCGAGAAGGCGTTGGGGTAGCGGGCGGCGGCCTTCGGATCGAGACCGACGAGGTCGAGGAGGCTGCGCGCCCGCTCCCGGGCCTCGGCGGCCGGGACCCCGTGGGCGATCGGGCCCGCCGTGATGATCTGCTCCACGGTGCGCCGCGGGTTCAGCGACGCGAACGGGTCCTGGAAGATCATCTGGATCCGGCTGCGCTTGTCGCGCAGGTCGCCGCTCTTGAGCGCCGTGTAGTCGAGTCCGCCCAGCCGCACCGTGCCGCCGTCGGGCTCGATCAGCCGGATCGCGAGCCGCGCCGTGGTCGACTTGCCGGAGCCGGATTCACCGACGATCCCCAGGGTCTCGCCGCGGCGGACGTCGAACGAGACCTCCTTGACGGCCGCGACGACCCGCGGCTTGCCGAACAGGCCGGAGCGCCCGGAATAGGTCTTGGACAACCGGTTCACGGAGAGCGCGACCGGGGCCGCCTCCAGAGGCGGGCGCGGCGGCGGCGTCAGGCTCGGGACGGCGGCGAGCAGCGCCTTGGTGTAGGGCGCCTGCGGATTGCGCAGCACGGCCTCGGCGGTGCCGGATTCGACCAGCCGTCCGCGCTGGAGCACCGCCACGTGGTCGGCGATCTCCGCCACCACGCCGAAATCGTGGGTGATGAACAGGACGCTCATCCCGCGCTTCCGCTGCAGGTCGCGGATCAGCCGGAGGATCTGGGCCTGGGTGGTGACGTCCAGCGCCGTGGTCGGCTCGTCGGCGACCAGCACCGAGGGCTCCAGCGCCAGCGCCATGGCGATCATCGCTCGCTGCCGCTGGCCGCCGGAGAGCTGGTGCGGGTAGGCCCGCACCGCCTCCTCGGGGTTGGGAAGCCCGACCTCGGTGGCGAGCGCCTCCGCCCGGGCCCAGCGCTCGCTACGGGTGAGCAGGTTGTGCGCCTCGAACATCTCGGCGATCTGGTCGCCGATCCGCATCACCGGGTTTAGGGCCGTCATCGGCTCCTGGAACACCATGGCGATGCGCCGGCCCCGCAGCGACCGCCACGCGGGCTCGTCGAGGGTCAGGAGATCCCGGCCCTCGAACAGGATCGTGCCGGCCGTCGGTTTCAGGGCCCGGGGCAGGAGGCCGGTCAGCGCGTAGGCGCTCATCGACTTGCCCGAGCCCGATTCCCCGACGACGCACAGGATCTTCCCGGCCTCGAGGTCGAGGTTCAGGCCCTCGACCGCGTGCGGGCGGTCGGCGCCCTTGGGGAGCGCGATCGTCAGATCGCGGATGCGGACGACCGGCTCGCTCATCGTGTCAGGCCCTCGCTGTGCGGCGGCGGAGGATGTCGGGTCCGGCCTCGGCCAGATCCCAGAACAGGCCGGCCATGATCGCCAGGCCCTCGCGGGTGCCGGAGGCGAGCATGTGCTCGTCGGGCCCGTGCTGGCGGCAGGCCGGGTAGGAATGCGGTACCCAGAGGGTCGGCAGGCCCAGAATCTCCGAGAAGGCGTCGTTCGGCAGCGAGCCGCCGAGATTGGGCAGCAGCGCCGGCTTTTTTCCGCTGCTCGCCTCGATCGACTGGAGCGCCCACTCGACCCAGGGATCCTCCACGGGCAGCCGCGTCGCCTGGAAGACTTCCGCGGCGCGGGCCGGCCGGACCTCGATCATCGGGAAGCCGTGCGCGTCGAGATGGGCGCGCACGTTCCGGATGAGGTTCTGCCAGTCGGTGCCGACCACGAAGCGCAACTGCAGGGTCGCCTTGGCGTGGGGCGGCACGGCGTTGAGCGGCCCGTCCGGGTCGCCGGTCTTGAAGGCCAGCACCTCCAGCGTGTTCCAGGCGAAGACCCGCTCGGCCGGGGTGAGGCCCGGCTCGCCCCAGTCGGTGTCGATCGTGGGCGCGGTCGGATCCTCGCCGACCCGGATGTCGGCGAGCGCCGCGCGCACGCCCTCGGGGATCGGCGGCGGCCGCAGGGCCTCGACCAGGATGGCGCCCCTTGCGTCGACCATCGAGGCGATCGCCGAGGCCAGCACGGTGCCGGGGTTGCGCAGCAGCCCGCCCCAGTTGCCGGAATGGTGCGGGCCTTCCCGCAGGTTCAGGCTCAGCTCGAAATTGTAGGCGCCGCGGGAGCCGAGGAAGAGGGTCGGGCGCTCGCCGTTGAGGCGGGGGCCGTCCGAGGCGATCAGCACGTCGGACCGGAGGGCCTCGGCTTGCTCGCGGCAGAACGGCCGCAGGCCCGGGGAGCCCGATTCCTCGCCCATCTCGATCAGCAGCTTCACGTTGAAGCCGAGACGGCCCTCGCGGGCCGCGATCACCTGCTCCAGGGCGGCGAGGTTGAGGACGTGCTGGCCCTTGTTGTCGGCGGTGCCGCGCCCGTACCAGCGGTCGCCCTCGACCACGATCTCCCAGGGGCCGAGGCCCTCGCGCCACTGCTCGGGATAGCCCCGCACCGTGTCGCCGTGGCCGTAGATCAGCACGGTCGGCAGGTCCGCGCCCTCGCGCCGCTCGGCGATCAGGAACGGGCCGTGCACCCCGTCGGGGTTGGGGAAGATCTTCGGGGTCTCGAAGCCGAGGCGGGCGACCAGCGGCGCGATGAAGGCGTCGAGATAGGCGCGGAGCGCCGCCTCCTGGCCGGGGGCCTGGCTCTCGGTCGGCATCGCCACCGCCTCCCGCAAGAGGGCGAGGAACGCGCCCGAATCGAAGCTGTCAGTGGCGCGCGCGATGGCGGCGTCTCGCGTCATGGTGTGATCCCGGAGGAGGGTGTCTGAGAGGGATTGGCGGCCCCACCCGTCATCGCGAGCGCAGCGAAGCGACCCAGAGAGGCGCGACCGCGGCAAGCGTGGCGCCGCTGGGTTGCTTCGCTCCGCTCGCAAAGACGGCGGCGCATCAGTTGCGCGCCTCGGGGGCGGTGATGTCGCGCAGGCCATCACCTAAGAGATTGATCGCCAGCACGAGGAGGAGGAGCGCCACGCCCGGGATGGTGATCACCCAGGGCTGGAAGAACATGTACTGCTTGCCCTCGGCGATCATCAGGCCCCAGGAGGGCAGGGGCGGCTGGACGCCGAGCCCGAGGAACGACAGGGCGGCCTCCAGCAGGATCGCGTGGGCCATCTCCAGGGTCGCCACGACGATCAGCGCGTTCATGATGTTGGGCAGGATCTCCTGGCGGATGATGCGCAGGTCGGTCAGCCCTGCGGCGCGGGCGGCCGAGATGAAATCCTGGTTGCGGATCTGCTGGGTCGCGGCCCGGGTCACCACGGCGAATCGGTCCCAGAGCAGGAAGCCCAGCACCAGCACCACCACCTTCAGGGAGCCGCCGACCAGCGCCGCCATGGCGAGCGCCACCAGCACCACCGGCATGGCAAGCCGCGTGGTCACGACGTAGCTCACCACCGAGTCGACCCAGCCGCCGAAATAGCCGGCGCAGAGTCCCAGCGTCGTGCCGATCAGCCCGGAGATCAGCGCCGCCGAGATCCCGATCAGGAGGGAGATCTGGCCGCCGTAGAGCAGGCGGCTGAGGTAGTCGCGGCCGAGTTTGTCGGTGCCGAGCACGTGGTCCCAGGTCCCCTTGGCCTGCCAGATCGGCGGGATCAGGCGGCGGGATACGTCCTGCGCGTAGGGGTCGTGCGGCGCGATGAGCGGGGCGGCGAGCGCCGCCAGCACGATCAGCCCGAGGATCCCGGCGCCGATCAGGAAGCCGGTGTGGCGCAGGCCCCGCCGCAGGATCAGGCGGGTCGGGGAGGGGACCGGCGCGAGCGCGACCGGCGCGTCCGGGGGCAGGGCGGGGGCGGCGAGCGCCGCCGTGTCGGGGGGAAGGCTCATCGGCGGATCCTCACGACTGGCGCAGGCGCGGGTCGAGGAAGGCGTTCAGCAGGTCGGCAGCGAGCGTCAGGCCGATATAGATCATGGCCAGCACCAGCACGATCGCCTGGACAACGGGGAAGTCGTTGCGGGCGATCGATTCCCAGGCGAGCTGGCCGAGGCCCTGGAGCGAGAACACCGCCTCGATCACGATCGAGCCGCCGAGCATGAAGCCGAACTGCACCGCCGAGAGGGCGATGACCGGGATCACGGCGTTGCGCAGCGCGTGCCGTACCAGGATCTTGCGCGGCGGCAGCCCCTTGGCGCGGGCGGTGCGGACGTAGTCGGAGGCCAGCACCTCCAGCATGCCGTTGCGGGTGAGCCGCATCACCGCCGGCATCGCGTAGTAGCCGAGCGCCACTGCGGGCAGGACGAAGTTCTTCCAGGTGGCGTTGCCCGAGACCGGCAGCCAGCGGAGGTTGACGGAGAAGATCAGGATCAGCGTCAGGCCGAACCAGAAGCTCGGCATCGCCTGGCCCAGCACCGAGACGGCGAGCGCCGTCCGGTCGATCCACGTGTCCCGCTTCACGGCGGCGACGACGCCGAGGGGAATGGCCACGAACAGCGCCACGGCCAGCGCGATGATGCCGAGATAGAGGGTGATCGGCAGGCGGGCGGCCAGCAGGTCGATCACGCTCTCACGGAAATAGAAGGAGTTGCCGAAGTCGAGGTGCAGCGCCCGCCAGCCCCAGGTGAGGAACTGGGTCAGCAGCGGCTGGTCCAGGCCGTAATCCTGGCGGATCTGGGCGATCTGCGGCCCGGTGGCCTCAGGGCCGGCGATGGCCGTGGCGAGGTCGCCCGAGAGATGGAGGAGCAGGAAGCTCGCCACCGAGACCGTGAAGGCCACCGCCAGGGCGACCAGCACGCGCCGGAACGTGAAGGCCAGCATGGCTCAGGCTCCCTTTCGGCGATGCGGACCGGATCGGCTGCCGCCTTCGGAACCCGGCCGGATCGCGGGTGCCCTCTCCCGCACGGGAGAGGGGGCGCGGCGCGCTACGGCCACCGCCGTCACTTCCACGACGCCGCGTAGAAGCGCGCCACCTCGTCGGGCTGGGCGGTGAAGTTGAGGTCCGACGTGAAGGCGTAGTTGGTCGAGTAGGAGAACATCGGCAGCGCGTAGGCCTGCGCGGCGATCCGCTGGAGCGCCTTGGCGTAGGCGGCCTTGCGCTTCTCGGGATCCATGGAGCTGTCGCCCTCCTGCAGGTCGGCGATCACCTGCGGATCCTTAGTCAGGTCCTCCTCGCCGCCGCGGAAATACACACCGTCGAAGGCCGAGACGTCGAGCACCGAGAACGACCCCCAGGTCTGGTAGCCGATCGAGGTCTTGCCGGCCCGCAGCGCGTCGCGGAACGCCGCGTAGCGCAGGTAGTTGAGCCGCGCCTTGATGCCGACGGCGCCGAGATAGCCGATCACCGCCTCGGCGTAGTCGCGCTCGCGATAGGCGCCGAGGTCGATCTCGAACCCGTTCGGGTAGCCGGCTTCCTTGAGCAGCGCCTTGGCCTTGGCGGGGTCGTAGGGGTAGCGCATCACCCCCTGGTCGGTGCAGCCGAACTGGTCGACGAAGCACAGCGCGTTCATCACCCGCGAGGCGCCGCGCACGAGGTTGTCGACCATCGCCTTGCGGTCGATGGCGTAGGAGATCGCCTGCCGGACGCGCACGTCCTTGAGCGGCGAGTTCTCCTTCGCCCGGCCCAGCGTGTCGAACTGCAGGAACCCGACCCGCATCGTCTCGGAATTGAGGACCGTGATGTTGGGCGCGGCGCGCAACTGCTCGGCTTGGTCGCTCGGCACCCGCCAGATCCAGTCGACGCCGCCGGTCATCAGCTCGGCCATCCGGCTCTCGCCGTCCGGGATGACGCGGAACTGCAGCTTGCCGATCTTCGGCTTACCCAGAGGGCTCTCGGCCCAGTACTTGTCGAACCGCTCCATGGAGACGCCGCGGCCGCTGTCGACCTTGGTGATCCGGTACGGGCCGCTGCCGACCGGCGCCTTGGCGAAACCGTCGAGGCCGACCTTCTTGAAGTAGTTGGCCGGGAAGATCGGGGTCGGGCCGGCGAGGTATTCCAGCGCCGCCGGGAACGGGGCCTTCAGGTGGATGCGCACGCTGTGCGGGCCGGTCACCTCCACCGACTTCATCCAGTCGACGTTCTGGCGGGTGACCGTGCGCGCTTCGGGGGTCAGCACGTAGTTGAACGTGAAGGCCACGTCCTCCGGCCCGAGCGGGTCGCCGTTGTGGAAGACCACGCCCTCGCGGATCGTGAGGTCGAGGGTTGTGTCGTCCGCCCATTTCCAGGCGGTCGCCAGGAACGGCTTGTAGGTGCCGTCCTTGGGATCCCGGTACAGCAGCGTGTCCCAGCAGTTCCGGGCCAGGATCACGCCCTCGCGGGCGCTGTTGTGGTACGGGCTGACGTTCTCGGGCTCGCTGTCCGACGCGTAGACCAATGTGTCGTTGGCCTTGCCGGCCAGCGCCGGGTGGGCAGCGATCAGGGTCGCGAACGAGGCGGCCAGGGTGGCGGCTCGGGTGAGGGTCCGTAGCGGCATGCAGGCTCCGACGGCGCGGCGGACAGGCCCGGCGGACGGTTCCGCGGCTGCCGCGTTTTTCACCCTGCCATGGTGTTGTGCATCTGGGATCGCAACAAGTAGAATTTAGCGAGTGCTGCGTTGCCGTATCGGCAATGTGCACCGCACCATACGGCGCATCGAGCACGATAATGCAGAGTACGGGCCTGCGCTACTTCCTGGCTGTGGCCCGCACCGGGTCGATCGCGGCCGCCTCGTCCCAGCTCAACGTCGCGGCCTCGGCGATCAGCCGGCAGATCGCCAATCTGGAGGCCGAGCTCGACTGCGTGCTGTTCGAGCGCCGCCCGCGCGGCATGGTGCCGAGCCCGGCCGGTGAGCTGCTGGCGCAGCACGCCCATCAGGTGCTGATCCGCTCCGAGCAGGTGGTCACCCAGATCCGGGAGCTGGAAGGGCTCGCCCGCGGGCTGATCCGGGTCGCCTGCTCGGAGGGCTTCTCCCTCGACATCGTGCCGAACGCCATCGCGGCCTTCCACGCGGCCCATCCCGGCATCCGCTTCGAGGTCACGGTCCAGCCCCCGGCCCAGGTCACCCAGACGGTGTCGGTGGGGGATGCCGATCTCGGGATCACCTTCACGCTGACACCCACCGCGCAGGTCGAGGTGCTCTACGACGGGCAGGTCGACATGCTGGCGCTGGCCGCGCCCGACCATCCCCTCGCGCGGGCGCCGGCCCTGCGCCTCGTCGACCTGCTGGAGTATCCCGTCGCCCTGCCGACCCGGGACACGACCCTGCGGCAGGTCTTCGACGCCGCCTGCGCGCACGAGGGCATCGCGGTGGAGCCGGTGCTGACCTCCAACACGCTCTCGGCGCTGCTGCCCTTCGTGCGGCGCTCCCGCGGCATCGCCCTGATGTCGGCGCTGTCGGTGCAGACGCCCCTGCGGCTCAACGAGCTTGTCAGCCTGCCGATCCAGTCCCGGACGAGCCTCGCCCGGAGCGTGAAGATCCAGGCGATGCGCGACCGGCGGCTGCCGAAGGCGGTGCGGGCATTCCTGCGCCAGCTGCTCGACGCGCTGCCACCGCCGCGCTCGCCGTGACCCTCGACGCGCTCGGCCCGCGGCTCTGCATCCTGGGGCCGTCGAACAGCGGTAAGTCCACCCTGGCGGTCGCCATCGCGCGGGCGCGCGGCCTGCCGCCGGTCCACCTCGACCGGCTGTACCACCAGCCGGGCACCGACTGGGATCCGCGGCCCTTCGCGGAGTTCCAGGCCCTGCACGACGCGGCGATCCGCGAGCCGCGCTGGGTCATGGACGGCACCTATGCCCGGTGCCTGCCGCAGCGTCTGGAGCGGGCGACGGGCGTGATCCTTCTCGACGTCCCGACCGCCACCGGCCTGATCCGCTACCTGCGCCGGTCGTGGTTCGTGCGCGACCGGCTCGGCGCCCTCGACGGCGGCCGGGACAGCGTGAAATGGGCGATGATCTACCACATCGCCGTCACCGAGCGCGGGAACCGGGCGCGCGACGCGGCCCTGTTCGACCGCGTCGCCCTGCCCAAGATCCGGCTCGCCGCGGGGGCCGGCCTGGCCGGCTTCTACCGCGCGGAGGGACTGAGCCGGTGACCGGGCCCGCTCAAGCGCCGCCGCGGGACGCAGCGACGGTGCAGCTGTGGTCCATCACGTCCTCGGCGCTGGCGCTCGGCGCCCGGTAGGCCAGCAGGATGTAGCCCGGCTCGGGATCGCCCGGGGGCGTGGCGAGCGCCGCGAAGCTCGTCCGGTGCAGGTCCGGCCGGGCGCCCGGCAGGGTGTGCAGGGCCGCGAACGGGTTGAACTGCGCGGCCTCCGCCTCCGGCACGCGCAGGGCGTAGTACCGGTCGCCGGCCAGCGGCACCGGGAAGCGGCTCCAGGTGTGGCGCACCTGCCGGCCGTGCGCTCGGATCGCCTTGAGCACGCTCGGCTTCAGGCAGTCGAGGTGGATGTGGAGCTGGTCCTGGCTGCGGCCCCGGGCCGAGTTGACCGCGAGCCCGACCTCCGCGGGGGTGAGCCTCCCCTTCAGCACGTCCGACACGAGCGGCCGCGCCGCCAGGGCCGCCCGCCAGTAGGCGGCACCGCGCGGTCCCCGCAGGACCGGCGCCTCCAGGCCCGGCACGGTGTCGGTGGGCATGACGACGCTGTGGGTCGGCTCGCCGGGCGCGCGCAGGACCGCCGAGCCGGGACGGTCACCGTCCCCGAGATCGACCGACAGGCACGGGAAGGTCCGGTTGGCGAGCCGCTTGGCGAGGACGCAGGTCTTCAGGGCGGCCCACAGCACGTCGCGGCTCGGGTCCGGCGCGGCGGCGGCCGGTGCCGCGGCGGCCGCCAGGGCCGCGACGGCCGAGAGGGCCGCGACGAGGAGGGCGGCGGGCGGCGTGCGGCGCATGGGGGCTCCCGGTGAGGCCGGCGCGTCCGGCCCGGCCTCACCGCGATAGCCGATCCGGGGCCGTGCCGGCAAAGGATCCGCGAGCCCTGACGCCGTGCCGGGAAACCCGCTATGCCGGCGGTCGCCGAGTCCCCGCAGAACGCCCGCCGGAATGCCGCGATGACGCCCGCGCCCACGCTCACCCCCGACATCGCCGCGCGCTTCGCCGCCGTCGCCCTCGGCCATGTCGGCCGCGAGTATCCGAATAAGCCGGGGCACGTCCTGGCCGGGCCGGCGGATGCCCGCACCCCCGCGGTCCTGCACCCGGCCTTTCACGGCAGCTACGACTGGCATTCCTGCGTCCACGGTACGTGGCTGCTGGCGCGGGTGCTGCGGCTGTTCCCGGATGGCCCGCAGGCCCCGGCGATCCGCGCCCGGCTCGACGCGCAGCTGACTCCCGCGACGGTGGCGGGGGAATGCGCCTACTTCGCCGCCCCGACCGCCCGGGGCTTCGAGCGGCCCTACGGCTGGGGCTGGCTGCTGAAGCTCGCCGACGCGCTCGCCGCGCTCCCCGAGCGCCGCTGGTCCGAGGCCCTGGCGCCGCTGGCCGCGGTGATCGTCCGGCGCTTCGCGGAGTTCCTGCCGGTGGCGTCCTACCCGGTGCGGGTCGGGACCCATTTCAACACCGCCTTCGCGCTGCGCCTGGCGGCCGATTACGCGGAGGGCGCGGGGGATGCCGGGCTGACCACTCTGCTGCACGACACCGCCGTCGGCTGGTACGGGGAGGACGCGGATTGCCCGGCCTGGGGCGAACCCGGCGGCGACGACTTCCTCTCCTCGGCGCTGATCGAGGCGGAGTGCATGCGCCGGCTGCTGCCGCCCGCCCGCTTCGCGCCCTGGTTCGACCGGTTCCTGCCCGGTCTCGCGGCGTCCCGGCCCGCGACCCTGTTCCGCCCCGCGGGCGTGACCGACCGCTCCGACGGGAAGATCGCCCATCTCGACGGGCTGAACCTCAGCCGCGCGTGGTGCTTCCGCGCGCTCGCCGCGTCCCTCGGACCGGACGATCCCCGCCAGCCGCCGCTCCGCGCGGCCGCGGAGGCGCACCTCGCGGCCGGGCTCCCGCACGTCACCGGCGACTACATGGGCGAGCACTGGCTCGCGACCTTCGCGCTGCTGGCCCTCGAGGCCGGTGCCGAGACCGGTGCCGGGACCGTTGCGCTGGGCGAGGCCCAGGACGGCGGGAAGTAAATCTGAGAGATTCTTGAGAGCTGTCCGTCGCGGACCATGTCGACGACTGCGCGGCGACTGACCGACGACAACAAAAAAAGGACCGCCCTCAGGAGAACGGTCCGGAAGTCTAGGGAGGAAACGCCCACGAGGGGCTGCAAGACAGCGACGCCGTCGCTGTCTTGCCTGCCGTCAACCCGACAGGGACGGCCTTGTTCCTGGCTCCGGCCCGCCGCGCGGCAGGGCCCGCCCGCCCGGGACCGCCGTGAGGCCGGCGGGGCGGCGCGGCTCGCCGGGGCCGAACTCGGCGCGGTAGGTCCGCTCCAGCGTCATGAGCCCCCGCAGGGGCCCCTCGGCCAGATCGAGGAGCCGCGCGTCGCGCCAGCGCAGGGTGCGGCCGAGGCGGCGCCGGAACCAGCGCCCGCGCTCCTCCTCGACGAGCAGGACCAGCTTGCCGGTCCAAGTCCGGCGGAACCAGAAACGTCCGGTCAGCGGCATGGCGGTCGAGGCCCCGGTGGTGGATGGGGATAGACTACATCCGGATCTCGTCTGCGGGAAGATTTCCGGATGATGCGCCGATGAATTCTGGCGAAGACTGTTAATCGGAAGCGGGTTCCGGCCGTGCGCGGGCGTCCGGCTGCCCGCCCCGCCGCGCCGCCTCGGAGAGGACCTGGGCGAGCTGCTCGGCCGAGTAGGGCTTGCGCAGGAGGGCGAAACCGTGGGCGTCGTCCTCGGCCAGGACGTGGCTGTAGCCCGAGGTCAGCACCACCGGCAGGTCGGGGCGGCGGGTCCGGAGCTGCCGGGCGAGGGCGAAGCCGCCCATCCCCGGCATGACCACGTCGGAGAAGACCGCGTCGAACTGGTCCGGCGCCCGGTCGAGTTCGGCCAGCGCCTCCTCGGCGGATTTCGCCCAGACCGGCGCGTGGCCCAGATCCTCCAGGATCTGGGTGCAGAAGCGCCCGACCCCGAGATTGTCCTCCACGACGAGGATGCACAGGCCCCGCCGCGGCTCCGCCTCCGGGCGGACCTCGCGGTCGGCCTCGGACACGGCGGGCGCGGCGACCTGCGGCAGGTAGAGCGAGAAGGTCGTGCCGTGGCCGAGCGCGCTCGCCACGTCGATGTCGCCGCCCGACTGCTTGGCGAAGCCGATGACCTGGCTGAGGCCGAGGCCGGTGCCCTTGCCGACCTCCTTGGTGGTGAAGAACGGCTCGAAGATCCGTCCCAGATCCGCGTCCGGGATGCCGGCGCCGGTATCGGAGACCCGCACGGCCACGAACGGTCCCTTCGCGCCGGCATGCCCGCGGATCGGCGGCATTGGGCTATCGCCCTCCAGCCGCAGGGTCAGGTTGCCTTCCCCGTCCATGGCGTCGCGGGCGTTGACAGCCATGTTGATCAGCGCGGTCTCGAACTGGCTCTGGTCGGCGCGCACGTAGCGGGGCGTCGCCGGCAGGTCGATGGCCACGCGGATGCGCGCGCCGGTGACCGAATCGAGCATGTCGGCGATGCTGCGCAGGCGCGCGCCGATGTCGAACACCTGGGGTTTCAGCGCCTGGCGCCGGGCGAAGGCGAGGAGCTGGCCGGTGAGCCTGGCCGCCCGGTCGACGGTGTCGGAGACGGCGTCGAGGTAGCGGCGCCGGCGCGTCTCGGCCAGGTCCGGCCGGCGCAGGAACTCCACGGACGACCGGATGATGGTCAGGAGGTTGTTGAAGTCGTGCGCCACCCCGCCGGTGAGCTGGCCGATGGCCTCGAGCTTCTGCGACTGGCGCAGCGCCTCCTCGGCCTGGCGCTGCTCGGTGATGTCGCGCCCGAAGCCGTAGAACAGCCCGTCCTCCGGAACGACGGTCCAGAGCACCCGCCGCCGGTCGCCGGCGCGGGTCAGGCAGGCCAGTTCGATATCCTCGACCCGGCTGTCCGCGCAGAGCGGGCGCAGCGCCGCCTCGGCCGCCGCGCGCTCGGTGGGGGCGAGGAAGTCCAGGGCCGGCCGGCCGACCGTCTCGGCCTCCGACCAGCCCAGCGCCCGGCTCCACGAGGGGTTCACCGACTGGACCCGCCCGGTCCGGTCCGAGACGAGCTTCAGCACCGGCGACAGCGTCCAGACCCGGTCGCGGTCGCGGGTCTGGGCGGCGACCTGCGCCTCCAGGTGCTCCGCCCGGGACTGGAGCAGGACCTCGTTCCGCTTCCGCTCGGAGACGTCGTGGGCGAAGACGTAGAACCCGTCGACGCGTCCGTCCGGGCCGCGGCGCGGGAGGTAGCGGGTGTCGGCGATCCGGGCCTGGCCGTTCGGGAAGGTCCAGGCCCATTCCTCGCGGACCTCCTGACCGGCGAGCGCCCGCTCGATGCCGGCGCGCCGGGCCTCGAACGCGCCGGGGCCGAGGAGGTCGCCGACGGTCCGCCCGACGACGGCGTCGGGCGCCTGGCCGGTCCAGGTCTCGTAGGCGGCGTTCGCGAACCGGTAGGTCAGGTCGCGGTCGATGAAGGCGATCAGGACCGGCATCGCGTCCGCGACCAGCCGGAGTTCCGCCTCCCGGGCCCGGAGCGCGTTCTCGCTCCGGCGGCGCTCGGTGATGTCGTTGAACAGGATCGCGACGCGGTTCCGCGCCGGCCCGTCCACCCGGTAGGCGTGCACGTCGTACCAGCGGCCCAGCGCCGCGGCGGCCTGCTCGAATCGGACCGGCTCGCCGGTCAGGGCGACCCGGCCGTAGAGGTCGAACCAGTGCTGCTCGAGGTCGGGGGCGAGGTCCCGCATCCGGCGGCCCACCGGGGCCCGCAGGCCGGTCTGCCGCTCGAAGGCGGGGTTGACCTCCAGGAAGCGGTAGTCGACGGGCCGGTCGCCGTCGGCGAACTCCACCTCGATCAGGCAGAAGCCGGCATCGATGAAGGTGAACAGCGAGCGGTAGCGCTCCTCGTTCCGGCGCAGGGCCGCCTCGGCGTTCCGGGATTCCAGCTGCGTCATCACCGTCCGGGCGAGCGCCTTCAGGATGAAGAGCTGCTGGTCGGTCAGCGTGCGCGGGACGCGGTCGAGGACGCAGAGCGTCCCGATGGCCCAGCCGTCCGGCGTCACCAGGGGCACGCCGGCGTAGAAGCGCAGGTGCGGGTCGCCGGTCACGAGGGGGTTGGCGGCGCTCTCCGGCTCCGCGGTCAGGTCGGGCAGCACGAGGGCGCCGTCCGCGCGCATGGCCTCGGTGCAGAAGCCGAACGCGAGCGGCATCGCCCGCGCGGCGTGGCCGAACGCGGCCTTGATCCACTGCCGGTCGGCGTCGACGAAGTTGATGTGGGCCATCGGCGTGCCGCAGGCCTGGGCGGCCATCTCGGCGATCTCGTCGAACGCGCGCTCGGGCGGCGTGTCGAGGATCGCGTAGGCGCGCAGGGCGGCGAGCCGCTGGGGATGCTGGGGCTCGAAACCCGACGGTCGGGATACTGTCTCGTTCGGCGACACGGAGCCGTCATAGCTCAAGCTTTCGCTTCTCCCTAGTGAAACTCTGCATCGCGCGTCCGGCGGCGGGACCAGGGCAAGCATTCCGCGATCGTTCAATACTAGACAGTCCCGCCGGATCATCGGTGGGGGTGCGATTTCACGCGCGCCGTTCAAGTCTTGCTGGTCCGGCCGACAGGGCTTCGGGCGCCCGCCGGGATCTCTTCCTGCCTCGCCCGTCGCGGGCCCCGCGAAGTGCTCGGGCGGGCCCCGCGCGGCGGCTGTGGATCGGATCGCCGCGGCCGGGAGCCCGCGGGGCCGGTGCGGCGTTGCCGGCTCACGAGGGATGGGTTCGGATCAGGCATGGCCAAGCGCAGGACGAAGGCGGGCGCCCGACAGGGGCTGGAGGACGCGCCGCTGATGCCCACCGGCGCCCTGGCGGTGGCGCTCCTGGCCTTCGCCGAGGGGCCCGGGCCGGTGGTGCACGTCGCCCGGGACGCCCGCCGCCTCGAGGACCTCGCCGCGACCCTGCGGGCGCTCGATCCCGACGCGCGGGTCGCGGTCTATCCCGAGTGGGACTGCCTGCCCTTCGATCACGCCTCGCCGTCTCGGGCCACGATGGGCGCCCGGGCCGCCGTGATGCGCTGGCTGACCGACCGGGACGCGCTGCCGGACTTCGTGCTGACGACCGCCCCCGCCCTCGTGCAGCGCGTGCCGCCGCCGGAAACCTGGGCCTCGGCCCGCGTGACGCTCCGGGTCGGCGATCCCCTCGACGTCGCGGCCGCGACCGCCGACCTCAAGCGCCTCGGCTACATCCTCGACGAGCGGGTCGACGAGCCCGGCGAGATCGCCGTCCGCGGGCGCACCGTGGAGGTGTTCCCCGCCGCCGCGCCGCTTCCCTGCCGGATCGAGCACGCGGCGGGCCGCGTCACCGCGATCCGCTCCTACGACCCGATCTCGCAGCGCTCGGTGGCGGAGGCCGACGAACTCGTCATCGACCCGGCCACCGAGATCGTCCTGGAGCCCGGCTCCGGCCAGAGCTTCGAGCCGTTCACCGGCCAGGAGCACCGCCTGGACCGCTACTACCCGCGCCTCGTCACGCTCCTCGACTACGTGCCCGAGGCGCGCCTCGCGGTCGAGGACGGCACGCAGGCCCGGATCGACGCCTTCTTCGAGCAGATGGACGAGGCCCGGGGCCGGCTGAAGACCCGCGACGCGCCGGCGGGGCCCGGCACCGGCCTCTACCTGACGCCGGAGGCGTGGCGCGCCGTCGTGGCGGATCGCGGCCGGCTCGCCGCCACCGAGGCGGCCGGCGAACCCCGCGCCATGCCGCGCTTCGCCGGGGAGCGCCGGCCCGGCACGGCCTTCGCCAAGGTCCTGCGCGCCCGTCTGAAGGCCGGCGACGTCGTCGTGCTCGCCGGCTCGGTCCGGCCGCTCCGACGCCTCGTGCGCCAGGCGGGCAAGATCGCCGAGCGCCCGATCCGCCTGATCGACGCCTGGGCCGACGTCGCCGAGGCGGCGCCCGGCGACGTCCTCGCCCTGGAGGCCCCGCTGGCGGCCGGCTTCCGGGTGCCCGAGCAGGGCGCCACCGTGATCGCGGCGGCCGACCTGTTCGGCCCGGAGGCCGCCGTGACCGGGGCCGCCCGTGCGATCCTGCCGATGGGCGAGGTCGATCTGCGCCCCGGCGACGTGGCGGTCGACCGGGACCACGGCCTGTGCGTGTTCGAGGGGCTGGAGCCGGTCTCCGCGCCGGGTGCCGCGCAGGACGGGGAGCCCTCCGAGGCCCTGCGCCTGCGCTTCGCCGGCGACGCGATCCTGATGGTGCCGGTCACGCAGGCCGACCGGATCTGGCGCTACGGGTCGGAGCCCGCCGCCGTCACCCTGGACAAGCTCGACGGCGGCACGTGGCCGCGGCGCCGCCTGGAGGCCGAGGCCACCATGGCGCGGACCGCCCGCCTGATGCTGGAGGCCGCCCGGGCCCGCCGGGAGACCGAGGCGCCGGTCCTGGCGCCGCCGGCCCGCGAGATGGAGCGGTTCGCCGCCGGCTTCGGCTTCGCGCCGACCCCCGACCAGGGGGCGGCGGTCGACGCGCTGATGGCCGACCTCGCCTCGGGCCGGCCGATGGACCGTCTGGTCTGCGGCGATGTCGGCTTCGGCAAGACCGAGGTGGCGCTCCGGGCGCTCGCGGCCGCGATCTTCTCCGGGCGTCAGGCGGCGCTGATCGCCCCGACCACCGTGCTGGCGCGCCAGCACGCCGAGACCCTGCGCCGCCGCTTCGGGCGGTTCGGCGTCGAGGTGGCGCAGCTCTCGCGCCTCGTGGCGCCGGCCGAGGCCAAGCGCGTCAGGGCGGGGCTCGCCGACGGCTCGATCCGGCTGGTGGTCGGCACCCACGCGCTCGCCGGCAGCGGGGTGGCGTTCGCGGATCTCGGCCTGACCGTGATCGACGAGGAGCAGCGCTTCGGCGCGAAGATGAAGGCCGACCTGCGCCGCCTCGCGGATGGCGGCCACGTGCTGACGCTCACCGCGACGCCGATCCCCCGCACCCTCCAGGCGGCGCTCGTCGGCCTCCAGAGTCTCAGCGTGCTGGCTACGCCGCCGGCTCTGCGCCAGCCGGTCCGGACCGTGGTCGCGCCCTTCGACGCCGAGGCGGTCCGCGAGGCCCTCGTCCGCGAGCACCGCCGGGGCGGCCAGAGCTTCGTGGTCTGCCCGCGGATCGAGGACATCGGCCCCATGGCCGAGCGCCTGCGCGCCCTCGTGCCGGGCCTCGACATCCTGGTGGCGCACGGGGACCTCAAGCCCTCCGCCATGGACGAGGTCATGGTCCGGTTCGCGGAGGGCGACGGCGACGTCCTGCTCGCCACCGCCATCGTTGAGAGCGGCCTCGACGTGCCGCGGGCCAACACCATGCTGGTCTGGGAGGCCGCCCGGTTCGGGCTGGCACAGCTCCACCAGCTCCGGGGCCGCGTCGGCCGCGGCCAGCGCCGCGGCACCGTCCACCTGCTCAGCGACCCGGCCGCGCCCCCGCCAGCGGCGGCGCTGCAGCGCCTGCGCGCCCTGGAGGCCCTCGACCGCCTCGGCGCCGGCTTCGCGGTCAGCGCCCGGGACCTCGACCTGCGCGGCGCCGGCGACCTCGTCGGCGAGGATCAGGCGGGGCACGCCAAGCTCGTCGGGCTCGGCCTCTACCAGCACCTGCTGCAGCTGGCGCTCACCGCCGCCAAGGGCGAGCGCGCCGAGGACTGGAGCCCCGAGATCGAGCTCGGCCTGCCGAGCCGGATCCCCGAAGACTACGTCCCCGAGCCGGAGATCCGCCTCAGCCTCTACACGCGCCTGCTGCGCCTCCGCGAGCCCGAGGCGATCGAGGCGCTCGCCGGCGAGGTCGAGGACCGGTTCGGCGCGGCCCCCGCGCCGGTGCTCGCCCTGTTCGACCTCGCGCGGCTGCGCGCGTCCTGCTGCGCGCTGGGCGTCGCCCGGCTCCGGGGCGGGCCGCAGGGCGTCGCGGCCGACCTGCGGCCCGACCGGCCGCTGACCGCGATGGCCGCCGAGGCGGGGATCGTGCTCCGCGACGGGCGGGTGGTGTGGAAGCGGCCCTGCCCGGATTCCGCCGCCTGCGCGGCGCTCGCGACCGACCTCTTGGAGCGGATCCGCGCCGCCCGGGAACGTGAGGCCTGAGCAAAGGCCCGAGCGCGCCAGTCGAGCGTGATGCCGATCTGCGGTTGATCTTGCATCGACCGCTTCAAACCGTCACAGGCTGTCGCGCCAACAACGCGAAGGGGAGTGACCCATGCACGTGACGATCGAGCAGGCCGAGAAGGCGATCGCGGCCGCCCGCGCCAAGGCCGTGGAGCTCGGCACCCAGATGTGCATCGCGGTGGTCGATTCCGGCGGGAATCTCAAGGCGTTCCACCGCATGGACGATGCCTGGGTCGGGTCGATCGACATCGCCCAAAAGAAGGCCAAGACCTCGGTGTTCTTCGGCATGATGACCGGCCAGATCGGCCAGCTGTCGCAGCCGGGCGGGCCGCTCTACGGGATCGAGCACTCCAACGACGGGCTGATCACCTTCCCGGGCGGGATCCCGATCGTCGACGCCGACGGCGTCATGTCGGGCGCCATCGGGGTCAGCGGCTCGACGGTCGAGAACGACCACACCGTCGCGGAGGCCGGCGCCAAGGCCATCGGCCGGACCGAGCTGCCGGCCCATCCCTGGCGGACCTGAGCCGCCGGGGCTATTCCCGGGAGCTCTTCCCAGGGCCTCTTCCCGGGGCGCGCGTCAGGGGTCGCGCCGCGCCAGCGCGCGGCCGATCCCGTGGAGCAGCATCCCCGAGACCGAGCGGAGATAGGGGTCGCCGTGGCGCTCCAGCGCCGCGTGGATCTGGATGCCGTGGTCGGCCGCGGTGTTCAGGTCCGCCCCGTCGGTGGTGCCGTGCGTGACGCCGTTCATAGGGCTGTTCACGGCTCCGTTCATGGCCCCGGACTGGATCCCGTGCCGGTGGAGGTCCGTGACGTCGATGTAGGCGCCGCGCCCGCGAAGCAGGCCGTCCGAATCGGGCGTCAGGCAGCCGCGGTTGAGGATCCAGCGGATCTCGCCCGCCCCGGTCACGACGCGGAACTCGAGGGAGACCGGGCCGCCGGTCTGGCGGACGTGGCGGATCCGGCCGAACACCCAGTCCCGGTCGGCCGGGTGGATCCGGCCGAGGGCCGTGTCCAGCGGCAGCGGCGTCCCGGCGAGCCCCGGATCCCCCGCCATCAGCGAGGCCGCGCCCGAATCCAGCATCGACCGGCCGGCTCGGACGTCCGTGTCCCAGATCCCGATGAATCCGGCGGCCTGCAGGGCCGAGGCTGTCGTGGAAGCCAGCACCATGGAATCCCCTCCGAACTGGCTACAATCGACGATTGTACGATGGCGGACAGACTGATCCGCAACACATGCTGTCCGCGAGCCCGAAGTCCAGTATCGGCTGCGCGAACGGCTTTTGACACGGCGTCGCGGCCCCCCGCCACCGGGTTGCATTGCGGATGATCAAGACTTCGGTTCCGGACAATCCCGTTCTCGACAATGCAGGGCCGCTCCGGTGCGGCGCAAAGACCGGATTCACAGCGCCGCCGCGCGGACAGTTCGATCACAAATGATCGGTAGACGCCGCGATCCGGCGGAAATCCGCACTTCGGCCCGTGGATCGCTCCACCGTCGGGCGCCATCGGGCGCCGCCGGCCCGCGAAGCCCGTGGCTCGCGCCGGGCCCGCCCTGGTGCGGGTTGCCGCTGCGCCGTAACCTGCACCTTCCGGTAGGCATCCCGCCGGGAGGCCAGCAGCAGAGACGCCATGGACCGCACGGTGAACCGCACCAACCTCCCGCTCTCGCGGGAGCGGCTCTGGGACAGCCTGATGGAGCTCGCCCGGATCGGCGCGCTGCCCAACGGCGGCAACGACCGGCAGGCCCTGACCGACCGCGACGCCGAGGGGCGCGCCCTGTTCCAGCGCTGGGGCGAGGCGGCGGGGCTGACGCTCACCGTGGACCGGGTCGGCACCATGGTCTTCCACCGGCCCGGGCGCGATCCGGGCCGGAAGCCGGTCGCCGTCGGCAGCCACCTCGACACCCAGCCCACCGGGGGCAAGTTCGACGGGCCGCTGGGCGTCCTCGCCGGGCTGGAGATCATGCGCGCCCTGCAGGAGGCCGGGATCGAGACCGAGGCCCCGCTCCTGCTGATCAACTGGTGCAACGAGGAGGGCGCGCGCTTCGCGCCACCGATGAGCGGCAGCGGCGTCGCCATGGGCATCGTCCCGGAGGCCGACATCCTGGCGACCCGGGACCTCGCGGGCCACGCCTTCGGCGACGAGCTGCGGCGCATCGGCTGGCAGGGGACGGCGGACCCGGCCGCCCTGCGGGAGATCGGCGCCTATTTCGAGCTTCACATTGAGCAGGGCAAGCGCCTGGAGGAGGCCGGGCTCACCGTCGGGGTGGTCGACCGGGCCCTCGCCCAGATCTGGTACGAGATCACCGTGCTGGGCGAGGAGGCCCATGCCGGCAGCCCCATGGCGGGCCGGCGCGACGCGATGATGGCCGCGGCGGCGCTGATCGCGTCGCTCGAGGGCATCGCGGAGGCGGCGGTCGGCGCCGGCGGGGAGCGCGGCCGCGCCACCGTCGGCGTGCTGCGGGCGGAGCCGGCGAGCCGCAACATCACGCCCGGCCGGGTCTGGTTCAGCCTCGACACCCGCCACGGCGACACCGCGCAGCTGGAGGCGATGGGGGCGCGGATCCGGGCCCGGGCCGATGCCCTGGCGGCGGCGCGCGGCGTCACCGTCCAGGTCGCCGAGTTCTGGCGCGCGCCCCCGACCCCGTTCGACCCGGTCCTGGTGGACCGCGTCCAGGCGGCGGCCGAGGCGCGGGGCCATGCCTGGACGCGGATGCCGACCGCGATCTACCACGACGCCGTCTACTGCGCCCGCGCGGTGCCGGCGGCCCTGGTGTTCTGCCCCTGCCACGGCGGGATCAGCCACAACGAGGCCGAGAGCATCACGCCGGCCTGGGCCGGGGCCGGCCTGGAGGTTCTGGCCGACGCCGTGCTGGCGACGGCGGGCCTCGTCGGCCCCCGAACCGGGCCGGAATGAGCCGCGCCGCCGGCCGCGCACGAACGGAGACCGGGTTCCCGCATGTCCGACGACAACGTCATCCGCCCCGCCTTCGGCGTCCCCCGCAACCCGGCGCCGGAGCCCGATCCGGCCCAGGCGCCCCTGCGCGTCTTCGGCACGGGGGCCGGCCACCGGGTCGGCCTGATCCACGACCCGTCGGCGGTCGAGGGCGACGTCATCCGCATCGTGGTCGGGCCCGAGGACGAGCCGGGGGTCGAGACCGTGGCGCTGCTCCCCGCCGACGCGGAGGCCGAGGCCGAGCGGATCGGCTTCGCCATCCTGCGGGCGCTGGAGGTGGTCGAGGGCGCGGTCTGAGCCGCGCGCTGGATTCGCCGGCTGAACCGCGGTCTGCGCCGCGGTCTGGACCGCGGAGCGGGCGGTGCGCGTTCTCGGAAAGCGGGAGCGGCCGGCGCGAACGGTCGCCGGATCGCCGGGAGGGACGGATGACGGGCGCTCGGATCAGCAGCACGGAGATCGCGATCCCCGCGCGGGCCGGACTGGTCTGGTCCGTGCTGACGGACCTCGATTCCTACCCGGCCTGGAACCCGTACATCCGCAAGGCGGAGGGCCGCCTGCGCGAGGGCGCGCGCTGGCGCCTGGAGCGGACCCTGAACGGCCGCGCCTACCGGGCGCGCCAGGTGACGGTGACCTGCTGGGAGCCCGGCCGGCGGCTCACGTGGCGCGGCGGCCTCCCAATCCCGCCCCTGCTCGTCGGCGAGCACGAGGTCCGGATCACCGAGACCGCCGACGGCGTCCGCCTCGTCCAGGCCGAGACCGTCGCGGGCCTGCTCGCCCCCGGCCTGTTCCCGTGGCTGCGGACGCGCATGCAGGCCCGCTTCACCGCGATGAACGAGGCCCTGCGCGAGGAGGTCGCGCGCCGGCTGGCCGAGAGCGCCTGAGGGCCGGTCTCGGCCGTTCCGGACCGCTCCGGCCTGCACCGGGCCGCCGGTCAGGCGACCGGCTTCGGCTTGACGATCGGCGAGCGGGTCAGGCTCTCGATCGCGCGCCCCGGCCGCCCGGCCTTGCGGGCGATCTCCTCCTCCTGCTCGGCGATGAGCTGCCGGGCGGGCTCGTCGCCGTCGAGGCCGCCGAGGATCTCGGCCGGCACGCGCCGGTTCGAGGCCCGGGACCCGTCCGCGAAGACGATATCGAACAGAACGGAGCCCCGCTCCTGCGGTCTCGACTTGATGCGCTTGGCCATAGGTGCTGATACGCCGCCGGAATCGGTCGCGGCAAGGCGCGGTGCCGGGCGGGGGTGCGCGGCGCGCACGGCCGGGCCCGCGCACCGCCCCGCTCCCGCCGCGATCCCTCCGCCGCCCGCACGACAGGGCGCCGGCAAACGAGGACGCGCGCGTGATACCCTGGGTTCATCTCGATACCGGATCCGTGCCCGGCGGCGGCACCGACCTGCGCCTGATGCGGCGCGGCGACGAGTTTGCCATCATGGCCGACACGATCGAGCTGATGAACAACCGGCGCAGCGGCTCGGAGGTGGCGCTCGCGGCGATGACCTGCGCGCGGCTCCAGGACCGGCCCCGCGCCCGGGTCCTGATCGGCGGCCTCGGCATGGGCTTCACCCTGCGGGCGGCGCTCGAGGGCCTCGGGCCGCAGGCGCAGGTGGTGGTCGCCGAGCTGGTGCCCGCCGTGGTCGCCTGGGCCCGGGGGCCGCTCGCCCACATCTTCGCCGGCTGCCTGGACGATCCGCGGGTCGACCTGCAGGAGGCCGACGTCAATCGCCTGATCCAGGCCGGACCGGAGCGCTACGACGCGATCCTGCTCGACGTCGACAACGGCCCGGAGGGGCTGATGCGCAAGGCGAACGACCGGCTCTACGACAATTGGGGGCTGAAGCGCGCCCGCTGGGCCCTGCGGCCGGGCGGCATCCTGGGCGTCTGGTCGGGCGCCCCGGACCGGAAGTTCAAGAGCCGCCTGCAGCGCTCCGGCTTCGCGGTCGACGAGCAGCGCGTCCACGCGAGCGGCCGGGGCAGCGGCCCGAAGCACGTGGTCTGGCTCGGGACCCGGACCGAGGGCCGGGTCGAGGGGTCGGGTCAGAGCGACGGGAGGCCGAGCGACGACCGGGCGGCGGGCGGCCCGAGACCGCGCGGGCCGGCCCAGGGCCGGCGCCGGCCGGGACGCTAGGGCGGCTTCAGCGCGGGCTGCGGCGGTCCGGAGGACGGGGCTGCCGCGCACGGTCGCACCCCCTGTCCCGGCGCCGGACGCCTCCGCACATTCCCGGCATGGGTGCGACGGGCGGGCATCTCTACACGGTCGAGGTCAGGCCGAGCCGGCATGATCCCGGTCACTTCACCTGGGCGATCCGCGACCGCGGCAAGCTGGTCCGGGGGTCGTACCGCCCGCACACCTCCGAGCACGCGGCGCGCGCCGTCGCGGAAGCCGAGGTCGAGCGCCTGATCGGCCAGGACGGCCGGTCCGGCGGAGCCTAGACCCGCCGCGCGGGACCCGGTTTCAGGTCCGCCCGAAGGGTATCGCGTCCCGTGATCCTGGCCCGCTCGTGGGCCGGCGCGGCGCCATGCGGAACTCGCATGGGTGTGTGGTCGGACCCGGGTACATATGCATGCCTCCGCGGCGCCCGATCCATTGCATGCCGCAATGCGGTATCCTATCTTTGCACTGCGGGATGGCGATGGCGTCGCGATCCCGCTGCCCTTCTTGGGCGTTTCCTCCCTAGACTTCGGGCCGCTCCTTCGGGAGTGGCCTTTTTTCTTTCTGCCGGCCGACCCGCCGCGCGGACCGCGCCCCGACGTCTCGACCGCGCGGAACCCGGAGCTTGGCGGTACGTTTTTCCGCCATGGAACACTATCGCTCCACACTTGGGACGACTGCCGTTGCCGTATTCGGGCTGGTGGCGGCCGCGCATATTCTGCATCCGGGCAATTACGAGGTGCAGACGCGTCCCGCGCGTCCTGCCGTGACGGACGCCGCGCCGGTCTCGAAGCCGGCCGCCGCACCGGTCACGCGGAGCGCCTGGGTCGACCCGCCGGCCAAGCTCGCCGCGCCGGAGACCACGGGTGCCCTGGCAGCCGCCCCGGCGCCGCGGGTCGCGGCGACGGTCCCGGACACTGCGATGCCGGCTGCCCCACTCCCCGCCGAGATGGCGCGCCCGGCCGGGCCGCCGCGCAGGACCGCGGCGCACCGCGCGAAGGGGACGGAGCGCGGCGTCCACCGGGCGGCCCGCCTCCGCCACGCCGCCCTCGTCCGCACCGCCGAATCCGACCGGCCGACCGTCACCGCCGCGGCGCCGCAGCCCGCGCCGGCGGCCGCACCGTCGCAGAAGATCGATCCCATCGGCGACATCATCCGCGGTCTCGGATTCGGCCGCGACGGCTGAAGGGCTCCCGAAGGCCTACTCGACGTGGAGGGTGAGCTTCATCTTCGGATGAATGCCGCACTGGATGACGAAATCGCCCGGCTCGGCCAGGGTCAATCGCGTCTCGGTGCCGGGCTCCTGAGTGCCGGCGTCGAACGAGAACCGGTCCGCCTCGATGAAGGCGTGGTGGGTCAGGCGCGCGTCGCCGTTGCGCAGGGCGATGGTGTCGCCGCGGCGCAGGTACAGGTCGGTCGGCATGTACCGGCCCGCCTTCTGCAGCACGATCCGCGTCGTGGCCGGCAGCGAGGCCCAGGCCGTCCCGAGACCGATGGTTGTCCCGATCAGCGCCAGGATCCCGGCGAACACGAGGGCGCGCAGGCACCGGCTGCGGAGGGACATGACCGAGATCCAGACGTGATGCGCTGCGGGCCGGACCCTCGGGGCCCTGGCCGTGCGGCCGAGCTTGCCGCCGCGTCGCAGCATGCGCGCAGCCTCTCAACCGGGCGCTACGATATCCGGTAAAAATTTATCGAGTTGGGCCGCTGTAGAGCGCATATACAGATAAAGAAATCTATTTATCTGTATTCGCCGTCTGATCCCGCGCTGTCGCGGGGGCATCCACGCGAGGCCAGGACGGTCCGGACATGCTCGCGGAAGACCTGGACGCGGGCCGGCAGCTCGCGCCCGGCCAGGGTGACGGCGCGCAAGGTGCTGCTGCGGGTCGCCCAGGGCCCGAGCACGCGCACGATCTGCCCGGCCTCCACGGCCCGGGCGGCCACGAGGCTCGGGAGATGGCCGATCCCGGCGCCCGCGAGGGTGAGGCGGAGCGCGGTCGCGAAGTCGCTGACCCGGATCGCCGGGCTCAGCGAGAGCGGCTCCGTGCGGCCCTGCCCGTCGGAGAGGGTGAGCCCGGCCGTGCCGATCCGTTCCCGGGCGAGGATCAGGTCGTGGTCGCGCAGGCCCGCGAGGTTTGCCGGGGCCGGGCGGCGCTCCAGGTAGGCGGGGGCGGCGTAGAGGGCGAGCGCCAGGGTCGCGAGGACCATCGCGCGGTAGCCGGTCTCCTCCGCGCCGCCCAGCCGCAGGGCGAGGTCGATCCGGTTGGCCGCGAGGTCGAGGCGCGCGTCGGTGTTGAGCATCTCCACGGTGATCTGCGGGTAGGCGGCCCGGAAGCTCGCGACGATCTCGGGCATCACCTCGATCCCGAAATCGATCGAGGTCGTGATCCGCAGGTGCCCGGCCGGCACCGTGCGGGCGTCGCGGGCGGTCTCGGTCGCCTCGTCGAGGAGCGTCAGGCTCTCCTGGGCCGTGGCGTAGAAGGCGAGGCCCTCGGCGGTCGGCGAGACCGCCCGAGAGGTCCGGGCCATCAGCCGGACGCCCAGAGCCCGCTCCAAGCGGGAGATCCGACGGCTGACGCTGCCCTTGGTCTCCTGCAGCGTCGCGGCCGCGGCCGTCACCGTGCCGAGATCCACGACGGCGCAGAAGGCCCGCACGTCGTCGAGCCCGCCCCGGAAGGTTTCCGTTCTCGCAACCATGGGGTTCCGGATAGCAGGCTCAACCGGTGCCGTGAACGGGTCTACACGGCGGCTGCGGCGCAGCGAATCGCGCTCGGCCGTCTGCTCTGCAGGAGACACCCTTGAAGTCGATTCTCGCCTCCGGCCTGCTGGCCCTGCTGGTCGCCGCCCCGGTCGCCACCCCCGCGCTGGCCCAGACCCCACCGACCCGCGACCCGGCGCAGATCCAGGCCGGCACCTACGCGGTCGATCCCGGCCACACCCAGGTCGGCTGGCGCGTCTCCCACATGGGCTTCTCGAACTACGCCGGCGGCTTCTCGGACGTGTCCGGCACGCTGGAGCTGCAGCCGAAGAACCCGGCCGCCGCCAAGCTCTCGGTGAAGATCCCGGTCGCCTCGGTGACGACGACCAGCGCCAAGCTCACCGACGAGCTCAAGGGCGACCAGTGGCTCGACGCCGCCAAGTTCCCCGACATGACCTTCGTGTCCACCAAGGTCGTGCCGGCCGGCAAGGACCACGCGAAGGTGACGGGCGACCTGACGCTCCACGGCGTGACCAAGCCGGTGACCCTCGACGTCACCCTGGTCGGCGCCGGCGTGAACCCGCTGAGCAAGAAGTACACGGTCGGCTTCGAGGCCACCGGCACGCTCAAGCGCTCCGAGTTCGGGGTGAAGACCTACGTGCCGCTGATCGGCGACGAGTTGCACCTCACCATCGCGGGCGCCTTCGAGAAGCAGGACTGACCTGGGAGGATCCGCCATGGCGCGAGGGGTTTCCGCGCGGCGGTACTCCGCCGTGGCGATCCTGCTGCACTGGGCGAGCGCGCTGGGCGTGCTCGTCCTGATCGGCCTCGGCCTGACGATGACGCACGCGGCCCTGGCACCGCTGCGCCAGTTCCAGCTCTACCAGTGGCACAAGTCGGTCGGGATCACCGTGCTGGCGCTGACGGCCCTGCGGGTCCTCTGGCGCCTGACCCACCGGCCGCCGCCGCACCCGGCCGGGATGCCGGCGCGGGAGCGCCGGGCGGCCGCGGCAGCCCATCACCTGCTGTACCTGCTGCTCGTCGGGCTGCCCCTGACCGGCTGGGCCGTGGTCTCGCTGTCGCCGTTCAACATCCCGACGGTGCTGTACGGGATCGTTCCCTGGCCGCACCTGCCGCTGGCGGCCCTCGTCCCCGACCCCGCCGTCGCCGAGGCCGTCCTGAAGCGGGTCCACGCCCTGGGGGCGTGGTTCCTGGCGGCCCTGCTCGCCGTCCACGTGGCGGCGGCCCTGCGCCACCACCTCCTCCTCCGCGACGACGTGCTGCGCCGCATGCTGCCGGGGCGCCGGGCGTCGACTGCCCCCAATTTGGAGCCGCCCCGATGAACGCGCGTTACCTGTGCCTGCTGGCGGCTCTCCAGGCCGTCACCCTGCCGGCCGCTGCCGCCGAGTGGGCGGTTGATCCGGCCAGGAGCGCGATCCGGTTCTCCGGCGTGCAGGTCGGCGTCCCGTTCACCGGGCGGTTCGAGCGGTTCAAGGCCGACATCGATTTCGACCCCGCCAAGCCCGAGGCGGGGCACGCGCTCGTGCTGGTCGACCTCGCCAGCGCGCGGACCGGGGACGTCCAGCGCGACGAGGCCCTGCCGCAGAAGGACTGGTTCGACGTCAAGGCGGGAAGCGAGGCGCGCTTCGAGGCGACCCGCTTCGTCGACAAGGGGCAGGGCGACTACGCGGCCGTCGGCACACTGACGATCCGCGGCACGAGCCGGCCGGTGACGCTGCCGTTCCACCTGACCCTCGAGGGTGGCGCGGCGCACGCCGCGGGGCGCGTCGGCCTCGTCCGCACCGAGTTCGGCGTCGGGCAGGGGGCCTGGGCCTCGGGCCAGTGGGTGGCGCTCGACGTCGGCGTCGAGGTCGACCTCGTCGCGGCGGCGCGGCCGGCGACCGGCCACTGAGGTTGGCTCGGGTCAGATCCTTCGGACATCACGCGCTCCGTCATCGCGAGCGCAGCGAAGCGACTCAGGGCAGCGCGCCCTCCGTAAGTGTGGCGCGACTGGATTGCTTCGCTTCGCTCGCGATAACGGCGGCCGGGCGTCGGAGGCCGCCCGGTCCCGGCCCGCTACCCCGGCCTGTCCTCCGACCCGGTTCCCAGCGCGCGCTGGACCATGACGCTGTCCGACCAGTGGCCGTACTTGAACCCCACCGCCCGCAGGTAGCCGACCCGCTCGAACCCGCAGGCCTCGTGGAGCCGCAGGGAGGCCGCGTTCTCGGCGTCGATGTAGCCGATCATCTGGCGGTAGCCGCCCGCCGCGCAGGCCTCGATCAGGGCCGGCAGCAGCCGCCGGCCGATCCCCGCGTGCAGGTGGTCGGGATGCACGTAGATCGAGTGCTTGAGGGTGTAGCGGTAGGCCGGCCGCTTCCGGAACGGCACCGCGTAGGCGTAGCCCGCCACCGCGCCGTCCCGGTCGGCCACGAGGTGCGGCAGGCGCTTCTTGCGCATGGTCTTGCGCCGCCGCTTCAGGTCGTCGGGGAGCAGCCGGTCCTCCTCGGCGACGCTGACATCGGTCACGCCCTTGCCGATATGGTGCTCGTAGATCGCCACCATCGCCTCGACATCGGCGTCCGAGGAGGCGCGGATGACGATGTCGGGGCAGGACCGGGCCGGGAGCAGGCCGGGCGTCTCGGCCTCGATCTCCATCAGGCGCCCTCCCGCGCCACGTAGGTGTGGAAGCGGATCCGCCCGTCCGGGTCGACCTCGCGGTAGACGCCCTGGATCTCGGCCTCGAAGCCCGGGAACAGGTTGGCGGACGCCTCGAACATCTTGAAATAGTCGAGCATGGGCTTGGCTCGGTCGTCCAGGCGCTCGCCGGGCAGCACCGTGCCGATGCCCGGGGGATAGACCAGCATCAGCGTGGTGGCGATCCGCCCCTCGGCCTCGGCGATCGGCACGTAGTCGACCTTGTTGCGCGTCAGCAGCTGGGCGGCCCGCTTGGGCGGCATCACCATCTCGGGCAGGTGCTCGGGGGCGAACTGCCGCCGCTGCAGCGTCGATGTGCCGGCCTCCCGGTGGAACGCGTGGAACTCGCCGCAGAGGTCGCGCAGGCGCACGCCCCGGTAGCGGTTCGGCCGGCGGTTGACGAATTCCGGCATGGCCTCCTCCAGCGGGACGTTGTCGTCGTGGAGCCGCTTGAAGGCGACGAGGCCCGAGATCAGCGTGCCGGCCTTGGAGGATTCCACCCCCGGGGTCAGCAGGAAGAGCAGCGAGTTCAGGTCGTTCTTCTCGGCGACGATCCGGTTCTCACGCAGGTATTGCGCCACGATCGGCGCCGGCACGCCGTGCTGGGCGTAGGCCCCCGTGTGCCGGTCGAAGCCGGGGGTCAGCACGGTGAGCTTGTTCGGGTCGGTGATGGCGTAGCCCGGCGCCACGTGGGTGAAGCCGTGCCAGCGCGCGCCCGGCTTCAGCTCCCAGTGGCGCGGCGTCGCGGCGAGCTCGTCCGTCGGCACGCTCTCCCACGGCACCTCCGCGCCGTCGACGTTCACCGTCACGTCCGGCACGAAGGGGTCGAAGAACCAGCGCCGCGCGGGATCGCGCTCGTTCTCCTCGAACTCGTGCCGGATCGCCCGGACCTTCTTGCGCCACTCGATCCCGAGCCGGATCGTGTCGTCCCACAGGATCATGCCCGAGCGCCCCTTCATCATCTGGGCGCCGACGTCGAGGGAGGCGAACAGCGGGTAGAAGGGCGAGGTCGAGGCGTGGACGAGGAAGCTCTCGTTGAGCCGCTTGTGCTCGACCCGCCGGGTCTGGCCGCGGATATGGCCGTCCCGGGTGTGGATCTGCGAGGCCTGGGAGAAGCTCGCGAGCTGCTTATGGGTCGACTGCGTGGCGACGATGCCGGGCGAGGTCTCGTCGAGCCCGGTCAGCCCCATGGCGAAGCGCCTTGCGTAGAGCGGGTGGAACTTCATGAAGCCCGCCCAGGCCTCGTCGAACAGGATGTAGTCGCAGAGGTGGCCGATCTTCTCCAGGATCTCCTGGGCGTCGTAGATCGTGCCGTCGTAGGTGCACTGCTCGATCACCGCGACGCGGAACGGCCGCTCCCGGCGCCACGCCTCCGGGTCGGTCACCAGCGGGTTGCGGCGGATCTTCTCCCGGATCCGGGTCTCGTCGAGAGCTTCGTGGAAGATCGGCCCGATCAGGCCGTAGGCGTTGCGGTCCGTCTCCAGGAAGATCGGGATGCCGCCGCCCAGGAACAGGGCGCCGTGGTGGGCCGCCTTGTGGTTGTTGCGGTCGAACAGGACGAGGTCGTCCTCGGCCACCAGGGAGGACAGGACGATCTTGTTGGAGGCCGAGGTGCCGTTGAGGACGAAGTAGGTCTTCTCCGCCCCGAAGATCTTGGCGGCCTCCTTCTGGGCCTTGAGCGCCGGGCCCTCGTGGGTCAGGAGGTCGCCGAGATCGAGGACCGAGTTGTCGAGGTCGTCGCGGAAGATCGCCTCGCCGAGGTGCTCCACGAAGATCCGGCCGATCGGCGAGCGGTTGTAGAAGATGCCGCCGTTGTGGCCCGGGCAGGTCCAGAGCTGGTTGCCCTTCTCGGCGTAGTCGACGAGCGCGCCGAAGAACGGCGTCTTGAGGGTCTCGGCGTACTGCGTGACCCGGCTGACGAGGCCGCGGGCGATGAATTCGGGCGTCTCCTCGGCGAGGAAGATGTAGCCGTCGATGAAGTCGAGGAGCTCGACCGGGATGTCCTCCAGCCGCTTGCGGCGGACCATGATGACGATCGGCATCTCCAGGCCGCGCCGGCGCATCATGTCGATGAGGGCGGCGGCCTTGCCGTCGAGGCCGCGCTTGCCCCAGTCGACCACGAGGCAGCCGACCGCCGCGTCGGTCTGGACCGCGATGGCCGCGTCCTCCACGCGCCGGGCGCGCACCACCTCGAAGCCGCGCTGCTCGACGGCCGCCACGATCTGGTTGACGCGCGCGCCCTCGAGATCGTCCGGGTCGAAGGCCGGGGCGCACATCAGGACCGTGAAGCGACGGTGGAAGTCCATGGAGCCCTCTCTGGCCTCGGATGCAGCGGGTGGCTTTCCGGCCCGTCTGCGACGATTGCATGACACGGCGCGCGGCGGGCGGTCGCGGTCCGGACGAAACACCGTGAACCGGGCCGGCCACGACCGCCGCGCCGTCAGGATCGGCCGCGGGTCCCCTCTCCCGTGCGGGAGAGGGACAGGGTGAGGGGTGAGACCTCACCGGACGAGGCTCCCCCTCGAATCGCGTCGATCGGGTGCTTGATCCCGAAGCCTCTCGTCCCTCACCCCAACCCTCTCCCGCACGGGAGAGGGGAGACCATCACACCTCGCGCCGCCGCTCCCAGACGTCCGGGTTGACCAGCCCGCCCGGCCGCCGGCCGGCGAGGACGTCGACCACGCGGGTCGCGGCGGTCTCGGCGGTGCGGATCAGGGCCGCCCCGGTGGAGCCGCCGACATGGGGTGTCAGGATCGCCCGGGGCTGGCGGGCCAGCGGGTGGTCGACCGGCAGCGGTTCCTGGGCGAAGACGTCGAGCCCGGCGCCCGCGATCGTGCCCGCCTCCAGCGCCTCCACCAGGGCCGCCTCGTCGATCAGGCCGCCGCGGCTGGTGTTGATCAGGAAGGCCTCCCGCTTCATCCGGGCGAGCTGGTCCCGGCCGATCAGGCCGCGGGTGCCCGGGGTCAGCGGCACGTGCAGGGAGACGATGTCGGATTCCGCCAGGAGCGCGTCGACCGAGGCGGCCCGCAGGGCGCCGGCGTTGGCGAAGTCCGCGTCCGGGCGGCTCGGGCCGTAGGCCAGCACCCGCAGGCCCAGGGCGGCGCCGAGCCGGGCGGTCGCCTGCCCGATCGCCCCGAAGCCGACGAGGCCCAGCGTCAGGCCGGCGAGCTCGACCAGCCGGGCGGTGAACTTGAAGCTGTCGTCGCCGGCCCGGACCGAGCGGTCGGCCTCCGGCAGGGCCTTGGCCAGGGCGAAGATCAGCGCCAGCGTCTGCTCGGCCACCGAGACGGCGTTGGCGCCGGGCGTGTTCACCACCGCGATCCCGGCCCCGGTCGCCTCGGCCGTGGCGACGTGGTCGGTGCCGGTGCCGTGCACCCCGATCACCCGCAGGGCCGGCGCCGCCGCGATGGCGCGGGCCGGGAAGCCGGTGTTGCGGGTGATGACGGCGACGCAGTCGGCGACCTCGCGCGCCAGCGTCTCGGGATCGGTCCCGCTCGCCGGGCGCGGCTCCAGGCCGGCCGCGCGCAACCGGTCGAGGCCCGCCGCGTGGATCGGCTGGACGATGAGGCACGGACCGGTGATCACGGGAGAAGACCTCTGCACAAGAGGAGGGGTGACAGGCACGTTTCGCGCCGGGCCCGTCTAGGCGGGGTGGGCAACCCTGGCAACCGGGCGTCCCGATCGCGGCGCCGCGGCCGCCGGTCGGCGCTCCCGCGGGCCCGTCGGGATCCGGTGGTCGCGCGGTCGAACGCCCCGGCGGCCCGACCGGCCGCGCACGATCCACGGGAAATCGCGGCCGGGTCCGGCCTCGGCGGCCTCGTCCGGACCGATGATCCCGGCCGTGCGCCTCGGCCGAGCTGCGGCCCGGCCCTCCGTGAAATCGCCGCCCTGATCGCGCGAAGATGGTCGCGTCATTGATAAACACGACGTCCTGAAATGCATCTATGTATATACGACAATAAATATCGATCATGTTCGATCGGCTCCGCGATCGAACTGTAGAGTTGTAATTACTCCAAATGCATTTTTGACACATGTAGAGATATTTGCTGGCTTGCTCCGTGATTCGGAGCCATCGTCACGACAATGCGGTCCCACGACTTCTCAGTACCTGTTTCCGCGCGGAACCGGCGCCGGCGGCGCGGGGTCCGGCCGGTTCTCCCGATGGTCGTCCTGCTGGGCTTCGTCGGGTCCGGGCTGCACGCCGCCCGCGCGGAGGAGGCCGGGGCCGGCCGGGACGTCCAGCTCGACGAGCTCTCGGTCGCGAGCGCGGCCGCATCGCGCGGCCCGGTCCCGGCCTATGCCGGCGGTCAGGTGGCGCGGGGCGGGCGCCTCGGCCTCCTCGGCGATATCGAGACCCAGAAGGCGCCCTTCAGCATCGCCAGCTACACCGACACGCTCATCCGGGACCGGCAGGCGCGGACGGTGTCCGAGACCCTGGTCCTCGACCCGTCGGTGCGCGCTACCCAGACCACGGGGGCGCCGTTCGACTCCTTCTCCATCCGGGGCTTCCCGTCCAACGAGAACACCAGCGGCGAGGTCGCCTTCGACGGGCTCTACGGCATTGCCCCGAGCTTCCGCATCTTCACCGACTACGTGGAGCGCATCGAGGTCCTGAAGGGGCCGTCCGCCGCCCTCACGGGGGTGTCGCCGAACGGCGCGGTCGGCGGCGTGGTCAACATCGTCCCCAAGCGCGCCGGCGCGGACCTGACCCGCGTCACGCTGGATTACGGCTCGTCCGCCTGGGGCGGCAGCCAAGTCGACGTCGCCCGCCGCTGGGGGCCTGGCCGGGAATGGGGCGCCCGCGTCGTCGGCAGCCTGCACGGCGGCGCCACGCCCTTCGACCGCCAGACCGAGACGACCGGCGTCGGGGCCCTGGCCCTCGACTACCAGGGTGACCGGTTCCGCGCGTGGCTCTACCTGCTGGCGCAGACCGACCGCTTCAACGCGCCGCTGCGCCCGTTCCTCCTGCGGGCCGGCGTGCCCGTACCGCGGGCGCCCGACGGCCGCCTGAACCTGACCCAGCCCTGGGAATACTCGGACGTCGACGATCGCGGCGGTCTGCTGCGCACCGAGTACGACCTGACCGATCAAGTCACGCTGTTCGCGGATGTCGGCGGCGGGCAGACCGGCGTGGAGCGCTACTTCCAGTCGGCGCCGACGATCCTCAATGGCCGCGGCGACACGACCAGCACGCCGCAATTCTACGCGCTGGGCGTCGACCGGCTCACCTACGACGGTGGCGTCCGGGCCCGGTTCGAGACCGGCTTCATCCGGCACGCCCTGACCGTGCAGGGCTCCGTGTACGACGAGGCGACGGCACGGCGGTTCTCGCCCGGCCGGGGCGCCTACCTGTCGAACCTCTACGCGCCGGCCCTCGTCCCGTACATCGCGCCGATCTACGGCGTCGGCCGGCCCCGCCTGTCCGACAGCACCCTGTCGGGGATCGCGGTGGCCGACACGCTGTCGGCCCTCGACGAGCGCATCCTGCTGACGCTGGGCGTGCGCCGCCAGCGCGTGGAGGCGCACAACTACGTGTCGAATGTCGGCACGCTCACCTCGTCCTACGACAAGAGCGCCACGACCCCGATGGTCGGCCTCGTGGTGCGGCCCTGGGACTCGGTCTCGCTCTACGGCAACTATATCGAGGGCCTGAGCCGCGGCGACGTGGCCCCGGCGGTGGCGACCAATTCCGGCACGATCCTGGAGCCCTACGTGGCCAGACAGGTCGAGGCGGGCGTGAAGCTCGATCTCGGCCGGTTCGGCGCCACGCTCGGCGCCTTCCGGATCACGAAGCCCGCGGGCGAGCTCGGCCCGCAGGGGCGCTTCGCGGCGACCGCCGAGCAGCGCGTCGGCGGGCTCGAGCTGAGCCTGTTCGGCGAGATCACCCCGCAGGTGCGGGTGGTCGGCGGCGTGACCCTGCTCGACGGACGCCTCGTCAGGACGGCGCTCGCCGCCAATCGCGGGAACCGGCCGATCGGCGTGCCGGAGGTCCAGGCGAGCCTGGGGGCCGAGTGGGACCTGCCGGGCTTGCCCGGCCTGACGCTCAACGGCGCGGTCATCTATACCGGGCGGCAGTTCGTCGACCTCGCGAACACCCAGGCCCTGCCGGACTGGGCCCGCCTCGACCTCGGCCTGCGCTACACGACGCGCGTCGCTGAGCGGCCGACGACCTTCCGGGCCAGCGTCCTCAACGTGACCGACACGCGGTACTGGACCGGGGTCGCCTCGTTCGGCACCTTCTTCCAGGGCGCGCCGCGCACCTACCTCCTGTCGATGGCGGTGGATCTCTGAGCCGAACCGGCGCGGCCGCGCCGGGCCTGTCGAGCGGCGCGATGTTTCACGGGAAACATTTTCTTAACCCTGAGCGGCGACCGCGCGGGACCGGCGAGCTGTTGCACCGGCGCCGTCGCGGCGCCGCGCCGGCCGGGTTACCACCGGTCCGGCATGACGACATCGAGCTGGCGCACCCTCCGCAACGTGCAGGCCCGGAAACGGCTGGAGAAGGCCTTGCCGGCGATCTTCCCGGCGCCGGTCCTGCAGCACGCCCTCGCGCGGCCCCTGATCCCGCCGACGCCGCGGCTCGCCGTCGAGAGCTACTGGCGCAACCACATCCTCCGGGCCGACCAACTCGCCCGGGCGCTGGCGGCGCGCTCCGGCACGCCGGAGGGCTGGGCCTGGCAGATCGGGGCCGAGGGGCGGGCCGGGAGCTTCCGCACGCCGCCCGCGCCGTTCCGCGATCCGGCCTTCGCCCGCGGGCGGGGCGCCTGCTGCATCTGTGGCCAGCCGGTCTACCGGTTCGGCTGGCACCGGGATCTCTGGGCGCGCGGCGCGCCCAACACCAATGCCGGCTGGCACGCGGCCTGTGTCGCGGCCTGGAAGTTCTGGATCGCGCCCCACGTCCAGGTCCGGGCGCTGAAGCTCCGCCAGCGCCACCGCTGCACCACCACCGGCAAGCGCCTGCTGAAGACCGCCGAGGTCGACCACCTGCTGCCGCTCTACCGGGTCTGGCGCGAGCACCGCGACGCGCCATGGCCGGAGCTCCTCGGCTACTGGGGCGCGCCGAACCTGCAGGTGGTCAACCGCGCCGCCCATCTCGACAAGTGCCGCGACGAGGCGGCCGAGCGCTCCCGGACCGTGCAGCGCGCCCGTTTCCGGGTGGTCGAGGACGAGTCCGGGTTCAGCGTGGTCGAGGAGGAGTGACCGGCCTGGTCAGCCGTCCAGGGCCTGGAGAGCCCGCGATAGGTCGGCCAGCAGGTCGGCGTCCGCCTCCAGGCCGACCGACAGGCGCAGCAGCCCGTCGGTGATGCCCGCGATGGCGCGCGCCTCCGGGTCCATCGCCGCGTGCGTCATGGTCGGCGGATGGGCGATCAGGCTCTCGACGCCGCCGAGCGACTCGGCCAGCGTGAACACCCGCAGGGCCTCCACGAAGGTCCTCACCGCGTCGCGGCCGCCGGCCAGCTCGAAGCTCAGCATCGCCCCGAAGCCCGCCTGCTGCGCCTTGGCCAGGGCGTGCCCCGGATGCGTCGGCAGGCCCGGATAGTGGACCCGGGCCACCGCCGGATGGGCGTCGAGGAAGGCCGCCAGGGCTGCTGCGTTGCGCTGCTGCTGCTCCACCCGGACGAACAGGGTGCGCAGGCCGCGGAGCGTCAGGTAGGCGTCGAGGGGCGAGCCGGTGACGCCGATCGTGTTCGCCCAGGCGGCGAGGTCCTCGCCCATCGCCTTGTCGGCGGCGATCACGGCCCCGCCGATCACGTCGGAATGGCCGTTCAGGAACTTGGTGGTGGAGTGGACGACGAGATCCGCCCCGAGGGCGATCGGCTGCTGCAGGGCGGGCGACAGGAAGGTGTTGTCCACTACCGCCAGCGCGCCGGCCGCCTTCGCGTCCGCGGTGATCCGCCGGACATCGACCACGCGCATCAGCGGGTTGCTCGGGGTCTCGATCAGCACGACCTTCGGTCCCTGGGCCAGGGCCGCCGTCAGCGCGTCCGGATCGGTCTGGTCGACGAAGGCGACGCGGTAATGGCCCCGCTCCGCGCGGAAGCTGAGCAGGCGGTGCGTTCCGCCGTAGCAATCGTGCGGCGCGATCAGGAGATCGCCGGGCCGCAGGCTCGACAGGGCGAGGTCGAGGGCCGCCATGCCGCTCGCCACCAGGACGGCGCGGGCGCCGCCCTCGAGCTTGGCGATCGTGTCGGCTAGCGCATCCCGGGTCGGATTGCCCAGACGCGAGTAATCGTAGGGGCCGGGCTGCTCGAAGGCCGGGAACCTGAAGGTTGTCGAAAGGTGGATCGGCGCGATCACCGCACCGAAGGCCGCATCCTGGGCCACGCCGTTGGCCGCCGCGACGGTACGCGCCGCTAATCCCTCTGACATCGCCTCGTCCTCCACGCAGTGACCGCGCGCCCGATCGACCGGGGCGGGCGAGCGTTCTTTATGGAGAACGGATCAGACTTTCAAGAGAACGAAACAGCCGTCACGGTTGCGCGGTGGTCCTCGCCGGTGTCGACCGCCAGGGCGCCATGCTGGCGAAGACCCCGTCCCGGCGGATCAGCGCGTGCAGCAGCGCCGCCGCCAGATGCGCGAGGATCAGGGCGAACAGCCCGTAGGCCAGCGCGGTGTGGAGCCGGCGCAGGGCCGCGTACAGCATCGGGTCCTGCGGCAGGATCGGCGGCAGGACGACCGAACCGGCGAGGATGACGGGGTAGCGCGCCGCTGACAGCATCGCCCAGCCGATCAGCGGCATGGCCAGCATCAGGCCGTAGAGCAGGATGTGCGAGGCGTGAGCCGCGCGCTTCTGCCAACTCAGAAGATCGGCCGGCAGGGGCGGCGGCGCGTGGCGCCAGCGATAGGCGAGTCGGAGCCCGGCGAGGACCAGGATCAGGATCCCGAGCGGCCGGTGCAGGGCCACGAGGGCTCCGTACTCGGCGAGCGACGCCACCATGGCGACGCCGATCAGCAGCATGGCCAGGATCAGCGCCGCCATGGTCCAGTGGAGCAGGCGGGCGGGCCGGTCGAAGCGGTCGGTCGCGGTCACAGGGCGGCTCCGTGGATCGCCGCGGCGGTGACGGCGCTCGGCGTCTTGGCCTCGCCGGCGCGGCGGGTGACGGATTGGGCGTAGGCCGCCGAGCGGGCGCTCAGCAGGGGGTCGTCGCTCGGCGCGATGCCGTCCGGCAGCACTAGCGGATCGAAGTTGATGTCGCGGCAGGTGGCGGCGGCCTCCGGCGTCGCCGCCGTGAGCGTCAGGGTCCCGACATCCACCGTCTCGCGGTCGGCCGGCCAGGGCCGCGTCGCGTCGGCGGTCGGGTCGCCGGCCTGGCCGAGCGTGACGATCAGGTGCCAGTGCCGGGGGCCCTGGGCCAGCTGCGCGGCGAGCGCGTCGAACAGGGCGTTCGCGCCGCCCGGTGCGGCCTCGGCCGCTGGCGCCGGGTCGGGGACCATGGCCCAGCGCACCGGCCGGGCGGCGCCGTCCGCGGCGACGAACCGGAAGGCGTTGAGGCTCCAGTAGGTGCTGTCGGCGAAGCCCGCGGTCACGGTCCGCGCCTTGATCAGCGCGGCGGCCTTCGCGCTCTCCGGATGGTCCGCGAAGAAGGCCTTCAGGCGCTCCGGATCCGGCTTGCCGGTGGCCGGATCGGGCTTGGCCGCGAGGAGCTGCGCGTAGAAGGCCTCGGGTGTGCGCACCGGAAAGACCGGGATGTTGTTCATGCCGGTGCGCCACTCTTCGCCGTCCGGCAGCCGGAAGCGGAGGGCGAGGCTGCGCACGGTGGCGGCGGCGTCGGCCGCGTAGGGCTGACCGCCGGCCAGCGCCACCCGCCCCTCGACCGGCGTCACGCGTCCCGCCGCGAACACGCCCGCCTTCGAGAGGCGCGCGCCCGCGCCGCTGCCCGTGAAGCGGCCCGCGACGCACATCCCCTTGGCGTGGTTGCGCCGGAAGCCGGGATGCGGCCCGTTCACCTGCTCGAACCGGTCGATGATCCGGGCCGGCGTGAGCTGGCCGGGCGAGAGCCAGCCGCCGGCATACGCGAAGGTGCCGGCGGTCCCGGCCAGGGCCGCGCCGATGGCGGAGAGGCGCAGGAGCAGGGCGGTCCCGGTCATGCCGGGGGACGCACCCGTGAGATCGTGCAGCAGCGTCATCGAGTGCCTCAGGATCAACCGCGATCACGCCTCTTCGCGCACCCGCCGCGATGGTTTCAGGCGGTGTGGGTCGTGCGCAGCGCCGGGGGGAGCACCCGCGTCGACCGGTGGGGGTGGGGGCCGGCGAGCGGGCCGGCCGGCCGCGATCCGCGAGCCGTGCGTCCCGGTCGGGGCCGCCCCGCGCTCGGCCCCTTGCGCAAGGCGGTTCGGACCCTTAGATCCGCTTCACCGGTCACGACGGCACGCCGTCCGCCGGAACTTCCTCAGCATTACCGGCCAGCACCGATCCTTCGGGATCGCGACGCCGTCGGGCGCGAGCGCAGGCTCGACCCGGGCCGGGTGCGTGAGGGAGCGTCCATCGTCCAGCGCCGCACCGAAGGGCCTCCGGGCCGTTCCGCGTCGCGCTCTGTCGACGGAGGCACTGAAATCCGGTTCGGCCGGTTCGGTTCCGTCGCCGGGGAAAAGGGTGGTTGACAGGAAAGTCCGGGGCAGCTTATACGGCGCCTCCCGACGCGGTCCGGAAGAAAAACGGGGCGGGTTGGACGGACTTACCGAGATTTAGAAAAGTAGATCTGGCGAAAGCCAAGGTACTTGACTTCTTCTCAGCCGGTAATTACGAGAGTGATTACTAATCTTTGACAAGTTGGAATGAGGAAGGGAGACGCGGGCGGCGTTTGTCCTTGCGGTCAGGCCTTAGGGTCTGGCGTGAGTAGACTTGTGCCGATCTGTTGTTCTTCTTTCTGAGCTCACCGACGGGTGTTTGGCGCTGTGAAGCGTCGGATGCTTGGTCGATGTGAGGCTCCGTCTGAGAATACACGTGATCGGCCAGATCAATCTCTTCAACGTGAGAGTTTGATCCTGGCTCAGAGCGAACGCTGGCGGCAGGCTTAACACATGCAAGTCGAGCGGGCCCTTCGGGGTCAGCGGCGGACGGGTGAGTAACGCGTGGGAACGTGCCTTCTGGTTCGGAATAACCCTGGGAAACTAGGGCTAATACCGGATACGCCCTTATGGGGAAAGGTTTACTGCCGGAAGATCGGCCCGCGTCTGATTAGCTAGTTGGTGGGGTA
>NZ_FNWP01000054.1:0-15204 GCF_900108435.1 Methylobacterium sp. 275MFSha3.1
ACGATGGACGACATCCGCCGCTTCCCGTCGGAGTCGCACATCTACTTTCTCGAATGCTCGGGCAACCCGGGCTTCGAGGCGATCAAGGGCAAGACGGCGTCGGACCTCGTCGGCCTCGTCAGCTGCGCCGAATGGACCGGCGTGCGCCTCGCGACGGTCCTGGCGGAGGCCGGGCTCAAGCCAGACGCGCGGTGGGTCGTGGCCGAGGGCGCGGACGCCGCCGCGCTGACCCGCAGTATCCCGATCGCAAAGTGCCTCGACGACGCCCTGCTGGTCTACAGCCAGAACGGCGAGCGGCTGCGCCCCCAGCAGGGCTACCCGCTCCGGGTGCTGCTGCCCGGCTACGAGGGCAACATGAGCGTGAAGTGGTTGCGCCGGCTCAACGTCACGGCGGAGCCGGCCTATTCCCGCGAGGAGACGTCGAAGTACACCGACCTGATGCCGGACGGCACGGCGCGGCAATTCACCTTCGTGATGGAGGCCAAGTCGATCATCACGCGGCCCTCGGGCACGCAGCGGATCGCCCCCGGCTTTCACGAGATCACTGGCCTTGCCTGGAGCGGGCGGGGCAAAATCCGCGGCGTGCAGGTCACGACCGACGGCGGAAGGACTTGGCAGGACGCATCCCTGCAGGAGCCGGTGCTCAACCGGGCGCTGACGCGGTTCCGCCTACCTTGGACTTGGGACGGGACGCCGACGACCATCGCGAGTCGGGCGATCGACGAGACCGGCTATGTGCAGCCGAGCTTCGAGGACCTGACGGCGGTGCGCGGTCTCAAGTCCTTCTACCACAACAACGCCGTCGTGCCCTGGCTCATCGCGGCGGACGGCGAGGTCGCCAATGGCTACGCGTAGGTTCGGCTCTCTCGTCGGCGTCGCTCTCATATTCGGCTTCGCCGGCGGCGCCCTGTCCGCTGAGCGCTACGGGATCGGCCATCCGGCGACGGAGCCGGAGATCGCTGCCTGGAACATCGACGTCGACCGGGACGGCCGGAAGCTTCCGCCGGGAAGCGGCAGCGTCGCCCACGGCCGCGATGTCTTCGAGGCGCAGTGCGCGTCCTGCCACGGCGCTCGGGGCGAAGGCGGGATCGGGGAACGGCTCGTCGGTGGGCAGGGTACGCTTGGCTCGACGAGGCCGGTCAAGACCGTCGGCAGCTTCTGGCCCTACGCACCGACGCTGTTCGATTATATTCGCCGCGCGATGCCGATGAATGCCCCGCAATCTCTCAGCGATGACGATGTCTATGCCGTCTCGGGCTACGTCCTTCACCTGAACGGGCTGGTTCCGGAGGGGGCCGTGCTCGACGCGAGATCCTTGGCGGCCGTTCGCATGCCGAACCGTGACGGGTTCGTCCCGGACCCAAGGCCGGATGTAAGGCCCTGACCGGACCTGATCGACGGTATCATGATCCTCGGGCGATACGCCGGTCATGAGGAAGTCTGGCCGTCAGGTTCGCAGCATCGGTCACCCTGCTTAGATCTCGCTGCGCACTCGGTAGCCACTCCGATCGCGGCCAGCCCCAGAGGCACCACGTCTTCGAGACAAGACCGTCGAGCGGTACGGTGCCCGGCGATCCGCATTGTCGCCACATGCGCCGAAGATCCGCCGGATCGGCCAAAATAAATATGCCTCGCCGACGATCATATTAGCAATTCCATCCAAGAACCGAGAATATAACGATCAACAGAATACAAAATTCTATCAGATCAATGAAAACGGGACATCGCGCGTTGCCAGGCGGCAGCGTTGCATCTTACACATCTGCCAATGGTCGGCGCACCGATCCGGGCTTTCAATCCGAGATTTTGATCGCTTTGAAAGAAACAATGTCGCGCCAATGTACTGATCTGGCGCGCATAAGATTGGCTTGGTGAAATCTGATGCAAAAGATAGTTCACCGCGCCGCGGCACTCACCGCCTGCGCTGTTTGGCTTGCGGGGCCAGCTTACGCGGCGCCGTCCGGTCCGGCCCCGAAGTCCGGTGGCACGATCACATGGGGCGTCGCGACCGAGCCAAGTTGCTTCGATCCGCACCGGTCGTCCCAGCAGGCAGCGTTCTTCGTCGCCCGGAACTACATCGACTCCCTGGTGGCCAAGCGCGCGGACGGGAGCTTCGCCCCCTGGCTCGCCACGGAGTGGTCGATCACGCCGGACGGCCTGACCTACACCTTCACGCTTCGCGACGGCGTCATCTTCCACGACGGCGTGCCGCTCGATGCTGAGGCGGTGAAGGCCAACTTCGACTTCGTAAAGAAGCCGGAGAACGCCGCTAACGCAGCCTCTTTACTCGACCGCTACGCGCGGGCCGAGGTCGTCGCTCCCAACATAGTGAGACTGATCCTCGCCCGGCCGGATTCGAGTTTCCTGGAATCCGTCTCCAACGTGAAGCTCGGGATCATCTCGCCGAAGGCTCTTGCCAAGGGCGATCTCTGCGGCGGCGGCCCGGCACTTGCCGGTACCGGCCCCTTCGTGTTCGCGGACTACGTGCGGGGCCAATCGGCTCGGTTCACCCGCAACACGGCCTATGCGTGGCCGCCCGGCTACGCTGCCCATTCCGGCCCGGCCTATCTCGATGGTTTCACGATCCGCTTCCTGCCGGAGGCGGCGGTACGGGCGGGCGCTCTCTCCTCGGGCCAGCTCGACGTCATCGAGGGCGTGCAGCCGACGGATGCTCCGCTGTTCGCCGATCAGCCGGACTTCACCCTGCTCAAGGGGCCGCTGGGCGCCGGCACGGCCTTCACCCTCAACGTCAACTACACCCGCGCGCCCGCCGACGACGTCCGCGTGCGGCGCGCCCTGCGCGACGGGTTCGACCCCGAGCCGATCGTGCGCCAGGTCTATCTGGGCACAGTCCCGCGGGCGTGGTCGATTATCGGCCCGGACAACCCAGCCTTCAACCGTGCGCTGATCGGCGGCTGGGGCCGGGACGTCGCTGGCGCCAACCGGCTTCTCGACGAGGCGGGCTGGACTGGCCGGGATCCAGCCGGGTTCCGCACCCGGGACGGCAAGCGCCTGACGATCGAGGTCGGCTATCCGCAGCCCTACGTGCGCGACAATCGCGAGGTGCTGATCCAGGGCATCCAAGCCGCGGTGCGCAAGAATATCGGCCTCGATCTCAACCTGCGCATAATCACGGCGGGCGAATACGCCAAGAATAACGCCGCCGGGACCTGGGCGATCTACCCCAACACCGACAATCCCTCTGATGCCGCCCGCGAACTCTGGGACATGCTCGGCTCGAAGGGCTTCCTCTACACCAACATTCCGAACCCGGACCCGGAGATCACCGGACTGGTCGACGAGGCACTCGCCGCCACGGATCTCGTGCGCAAGCGCGCGCTCACCGACCGGATCCAGACGCTCGGCATCGAGAAGGCGTACATCGTGCCGCTGTTCGCGCCGAGTTGGTTTCTAGCGGCCCGCAAGGGCGTCGAGGGCCTCGGCTTCGAGGCCGGCCTCGACTCGCCCGCCAACGGCTACGACGTTTGGCTTTCCGGGGAATAAGCCGATGGCGGTACGCTCGATCACGGTCCGCATCCTGAGCCGTCTGGCCACGAGCCTCTTGGTCGCCTGGGCAAGCGTGACCGCGACCTTCGTCGCGCTTCACGCCCTGCCGGGCCGGATCGAGGATATTCTCGCGGGCGACGTTGATTTCCCCGGGTTGCGCGAGGCGATCGCCGCCGAGTGGGGTCTGGACCGGAGCCTGCCGGCCCAATACGCCGACTTCCTGCTCCGCATCGCCCACGGCGATTTCGGCACCTCCTACGTGCTGCGCCGGCCAGTCATCGAGGTCGTCGGCTCCCAGCTGGGGCCGACCGTCGAACTCGCACTTGCGGGGGGGCTGCTGGCCGTCGTGCTGGCTGCCGGGCTCGCGCTCGCGACGGCCGGACGGGGGCGCATCGCCCGCGGACTCGCCTCGAGCCTGGAACTCGTCGCGGCCTCCACGCCGGTCTTCTGGCTCGGCATCCTTCTGCTGATGGCGTTCTCGTTCACCCTGCGCTGGTTCCCGGTGGCGGGCGCCAAGAGCTGGAACGCCCTCGTTCTACCGGCCATCGCTCTCGCCCTGCCGACCGCCGGACTCCTGGCCCAGGTCCTGCGCGAGGCGATGGAGAAGGCCCTCGATCAGCCCTTCGTCACCACGGTCCGGGCCCGCGGCGTCGGCGAGACCGCGATCCGGACCCGCCACGTTCTGCGCCACGCTCTTCTCCCGGCGGTGACCCTCGGAGGCTGGCTGATCGGCGGCCTGCTCGGCGGCGCCGTCATCACCGAGAAGGTGTTCGGCCGACCGGGGCTCGGCACGGTGACGCTCGGGGCGGTCCTGACCCACGACGTACCGGTGGTGCTGGCGGTGGTTCTGCTCGCTGCCCTCATCCACGTCGCCGCCTCGACCCTCCTCGACATCCTCTATCTCCTCATTGATCCGAGGCTCAGGGCCGCATGACCGCCTTCTCTCACCCTGCGCCCGCCACGGTCGCGCTCTCGTCCGAAGATCGCGTGGGGTCTACGGTCAGCGCGTCGGCCCCGGTCAGACGCGCGACGCGGTCCCGGCTGCGTCATCCACCGCGCTTCATCCTGGCGACCGGATTCCTCATCCTGCTGGCCCTCGTCGCTCTCGGGCCACGCTTTTTCACCGGCTACGACCCCCTCACCGGAGACGTGTCGGAGACCCTGCAAGCGCCGAGCTGGGTCCACCCCTTCGGTACGGACCGCCTCGGGCGCGATGTGCTCGCCCGGACCCTCTACGGCACGCGCTACTCGCTCCTGATCGGGCTGGCCGGCATGGCGGTCAGTGCCGCCGTGGGCGTGCTTCTCGGCGTCCTGGCGGGATTGCGCAGCCGCTTTCTGGACGAGGTGGTGTCGCGTCTCTTCGACGTGCTCTCGTCCTTTCCGGGCGTGCTGCTCGCCATGCTGGTCGTCACCTTCCTGGGGCAGGGTATGGCCAACATCGCCCTCGCGGTCGGCATCGCCGGCATCCCGAAATTCGGCCGGGTCGTGCGCGCGCAGACGCAGCTCGTGCGCGGCGCCGACTACGTGACCCACGCGACGATCTACGGGCTCGGGCGCCTCCAGGTCTTCCTGCGCCACGTTTTGCCGAACGTCTTGGTCGCGGTCCCGGTGATCGCCACCATCTACATCGGCAATACCATCCTTGTCGTGTCTGGCCTCAGCTTCCTGGGCCTGGGACCCCAGCCGCCGACGCCGGAATGGGGCGTGATGCTCGCTGAGAGCCGTGACGTGCTGCGGGTGGCGTGGTGGCCCGGCGTCTTCCCGGGGCTCGCGATCACACTGACGGTGATCGCCTTCAGCATCGTTGGGGGCGTTCTTCAGAAGCGCTATGAGGGACGTCTCGCATGATCGCGCTCAGCGAACCGCTCGTCGACGTCCGTGGCCTGTCGATCGCCTTCCCAGCCCAGAGGGATGAACCCGTGGTCGAGGGCATCGACCTCGCCATACATCCGGGCGAATGCGTCGCCTTGGTCGGCGAGTCCGGATCGGGTAAGAGCGTCACGGCGCGCAGCCTCCTGAACCTCGCGGGCGACGGTGCTCGCGTGGAGGCGGCGCAGTTCCGGATCCACGGCCGGGATGCGCGCATTTTCCGAGAGGCCGATTGGCGGCACCTGCGCGGCACCTTCACGGGTCTCGTGATGCAGGATGCGCTGGTGTCGCTCGATCCCCTGCGGACGATCGGCCAGGAGGTCGGCGAGGTGCTCACCGAGCACCGGCTGGTCTCTAGCCGTGTCGCGCTGGCGGAGCGCGTCCACGCGACGCTTGCGAAGGTCGGCATGCCGCGGCCGGCCGAGCGGGCCCGGCAGTTCGCCCATCAGCTCTCCGGCGGGCTCCGGCAACGGGCGCTGATCGCCGCCGCCATCGCGGCCGAGCCAGATCTGATCGTCGCGGACGAGCCGACAACGGCGCTCGATCCAGGCATCCAGGAACAAGTGCTCGCGGTCCTGGCCGCCCGCGTCCAGGAAGGCGCCGGCCTTCTTCTGATCAGCCACGATCTTGCACTCGTGGCACGGATCGCGCACCGCGTGATTGTGATGCGGGCCGGCCGCATCGTCGATGCCGGCGCGACCCAAGACGTCCTGACGCAGCCCCGGCATCCCTATACCCGCCAACTCCTCGCCGCGACCCCTTCCTTCGCCTCTCGGGGCGGGCGCTTAGCATCGGCGCGGATCGCCTGCGGCCACGATACATCCGCGATCACGCGCGACCCGCTTCCGTCGCGCGTGGCCGTCGAGCCGCGCCCCGTGCTCGAGGTTCGAAGCATCGCCAAGCACTACGCACAGCAGCGTGCCACGCCCGGCAAGATCGGCGCCTTCACCGCTCTGGAGGAGGTCAGCTTCACGGTGCGGGCCGGCGAGGTTCTCGGAATCATCGGCGCTTCGGGCTCGGGCAAATCGACCTGTGCCAAGATCGTCCTGGGTCTGCTCGAGCCGGATGCGGGCGAGGTGCGACTGCTCGGCGAGTCCTGGTCGGGTATTCCTGAGTCCCGACGACGCCCTCTGCGCCGGAGGCTCCAGTACATCCCGCAGGATCCGCTGAGCAGCTTCGATCCCCGCTACCGCGTCGAGGACATCGTGGCCGAGAACCTCCCGAACCCGGGCGCGAAGGATCGGCGCGCGCGCCTGCTGGCGCTCCTCGACCAAGTCGGCCTGAACGGCTGCGTACTCGATCGCCATCCGCGCGCCCTATCGGGCGGCCAGCGTCAGCGCGTGGCGATCGCCCGGGCTCTGGCCGCCGAGCCCGCGCTGATCGTGTGCGACGAGCCGGTGTCGGCCCTCGACATCGGCATCCAGGCGCAGATCCTGGATCTGTTGGCCGACCTCCAAAGCCAGCTCGGCACTGCCTTGTTATTCATTTCCCACGACTGGGGCGTGGTTCAGCACCTCGCCGATCGGGTGCTCGTGTTCCAGGATGGAAAAATCGTCGATCAGGGCAGCATCGTAGATGTTTTTGGAAGCAGGGGCCTGAGGAGCAGTCTGCCAAATCGGAATGCGGCTTGAGTGGCCGCGGAAGTCCTTCAGCGGACGACGCCCCAGCGCCGTACCGTCACCCTCTCCAGGGTGGCAAAGACGACATTTTCAACGGAGAGACCGATCAGAATGACGACAAGCAGGCCAGCGAAGACCCGGTCTGTGTAGAGTTCGTTGCGGTTCTGGTAGATGTACCACCCGAGGCCGCCCTTGCCGGAGGCTGCGCCGAACACGAGCTCGGCGGCGATCAGGGTGCGCCACGCGAAGGCCCAGCCGATCTTAAGACCCGACAGGATCGCCGGCAGCGCCGCCGGGATCAGGATCTGCCAGACGTAGGCGAGCCCGGTCAGCCCGTAGTTCCGGCCCGCCATGCGCAGGGTCTCGGGCACGCCCTGGAAGCCGGCGAAGGTGTTGAGCGCCAGCGGCCACAGGACCGCGTGGACCAGCACGAAGACAAGGCTACCGTTGCCGAGCCCGAACCAGAGTAGGGCCAGCGGCAGCAGCGCGATGGCCGGGAGCGGGTTGAACATCGCGGTTAGGGTCGAGAGCAGATCGCGACCGAACTGCGTCGAGACTGCCAGCGTCGTCAGCCCGAAGGCGAGGAGGGCGCCGATCGCGTAGCCCTGCGCCAGCACGGCGAGGGAGATGCGCACGCGCTCGATCAGTTCGCCGTCGGCCAGCCCCTCGGCCAGGGCCGACAGGGTTGCGGCGAAGCCCGGTAGCAGGAGGTCATTGTCCTTGAACCGCGCCAGTCCCTCCCAGGCCACGGCCAGGATCGCGAGGATCAGCGCCTTACGCAGCCAACTCTGCTGCCAGAGGCGCACGCCGATCGGCAGGGCGCGAGTGACCGGCGCCTCCACGAAGGGCGGCAGGACCCGATCGACCTCCGGGCGGATCGGCGGTACTGTCCGCGCTGTCGTGGCGAAAGCGGTCATGCGGCGCTCCCGTCGGTCTCGAATAAGCGCTCGTGCAGGCGCCGGGCGGCGGCCTGGAACTCGCGGCTGCCGAGGCTCGTCAAATCGAAGGCGTGGCTGTTGATCTCGCTGCGCACCCGCCCCGGATGGGGCGAGAGCAGCGCCACCCGGTTCCCGACGACCAGGGCCTCCTCGATGGAGTGGGTCACGAATAGCAGCGTGAAGCGGACCTCGTCCCAGAGGGCCAGCAGCTCCTCCTGCATCCGGCGCCGGGTGAGGGCGTCGAGCGCCGCGAAGGGCTCGTCCATCAGCAGCACCCGGGGCTGCATGGCGAGCGCCCGGGCGATCGCCACGCGCTGCTTCATGCCCCCGGAAAGCTGGTGCGGGTAGCTGTTGGCGAAGGACGTTAGGCCGACCTTGTCGATGGCCTGCCGCGCCCGCTCCACGGCCTCGCGCCGGCCGAGGCGGCGGGAGGCGCGCAGAGGGAAGGCCACGTTCTGCAGCACCGTCTTCCACGGCGGCAGCTGGTCGAATTCCTGGAACACGACAATGCGGTCCGGCCCCGGTCCCCGCACGGGCACGCCGTCCAGGGTGATCTCACCCTCGATGGGCGGGATGAACCCCGCCACGGCCTTGAGCAGGGTGGATTTGCCGCAGCCCGAAGGACCGAGCAGCACGAAGCGATCCGCCTCGAAGACGTCGAGGTCGATGCGATGCGCGGCGCGCACGACCCGCGCTGGCGTGCGGTATTCGAGGCTGACGCCCGCGATGCGCAGGAGCGGGTCTGGCAAGGTGGGTGACGCCGTGGCCGGGCCGCTCCGGGCCGCGGTCTCCGGCTCCGGAGGCACGACGCGGAAGCTCGTTTCCGTCAGGGTCATGCGCCTGCTCAGCTACCGGTGGCGGTGCGCGGGCTGGCGAAGAAATAGTCCGACAGGCTCTTCGGCTCCGCCTTAATCGCGCCCACCCGGTGCATGAACTGGCCGAGGCCGAGGGTGTTCTGCGGCTCGATCTTGAAGCTGACCTGCGGGTTCTTGATCACTTTAAGAAGAAATTCTCGGTCGAGCTTGCTGTTCGTCGCACTTAGGTAGATGTCGGCCGCTTTCTCGGGGTTAGCCGTGACGAACTTCGCCGCCTCGTCGAGGGCGTCGACGAAGGCTGCATAGGTCTTCGGGCTCTCCTTGTAGAAGCGCTCGGTCGCGTACAGGACCGTCGAGGACGAGGGGCCGCCCTGGACATCATAGGAGTTCAGGACAACGTGGGCGTTCGGGTTCTCGGCTAGTTCCTGGTCCTGGAAGGGCGGGTTGGCGAAGTGACCCGTCACTTCGGTACCGCCCTTGACGATCGCTGCCGTTGCCTCAGGATGCGGGATCGCGACGGTGAGCTTGTCGAGCTTGGCGAAGTCCTTGTCGCCCCAGAGCTTGGCCGACGCCCATTGCAGGATGCGCGACTGCACCGACACGCCGACCGCAGGCACGGCGATGCGGTCGGAGTCGGTGAAGTCCGCAATGGTCTTCACGCCCGGCCGATTGCTGACGAGGTAGTAGGGAAAGTTGCCGAGCGAGGCGACGCCCTTCACGCCCTGCCGCCCACGGGTGCGGTCCCACAGGGTAAAGAGCGGTCCGACGCCAGCCCCGCCGATATCGACCGAGCCAGAGAGCAGCGCGTCGTTCACGGCCGAGCCGCCGGAGAGCTGCATGTACTCGACCGCGATATCGAGGCCCGCCTCCTTACCGTGCTTTTCGACGAGCTTCTGATCCTCGATGACATTCAGGAGCAGGTAGACGACGCCGAACTGCTTGGCGATGCGCAGCCGGCCTTCCGCCGCCGCTGCGGGACCGATCATCCCGGCAAGCGCTAGACTCCCGACTATGAGGGTAAACCGCCTGCGCGCACGCCGGCTCCAGCGCTGATTGAACATGTCTGGCTCCAGAATGCCTGTATCGTCGCGGAGATACGGACTTATTCACGAAAAAGAGATGCAGGTCTGACTATTTATTGCAGGCCAGTCAACAAGAAGATTGTTTTACTCATATGAAGGCAAGTGGATTTTCCAACTATAAATTCCTTCGACTGTGGAAATCCAACCCTGTGGGAGCCGGCGCGTTGGCTTCGCTCAGCGGGGTCCACGGTTCATCGGGCTTATGTGCAGAGGGCGACTTTCGGCGCACCCCAGGGCCGCCCATGAAGGGGATGGCCCTGCGCAGAGAACCGGAGCCGCCATGGCGCGCATGCCGTCGTTGATGTTTTGGTCGCAGCGCCGCACCGGCGTGCTCGCTCTGGCGAAACTCCCGACCGACGCAGGCCAGGTCGGCATCGCCTGGAAAATCGTTGCGGCGCGAGCGGTGCAAGGTGGCTCGCCCTGGAATGGCTGGAGCGCGGGGGCCGCCGGTGCGTGAGACCGGCAAGCGCGAGTTCGGCACGCGCTTGATCTCCGGCGGGGCCAGCTGTGAGCTCGGCGGCACGGTCAGCCTGGAGTTCGCGCCCAGGGGCCTGCGCCGCAGCTTCGACGTGCCCCTCGACGGTCTCGACAGGCTCACCGCGTTCGTGGCTCCGACCGAAGTGCGGCCGGTCGACTGGGCCTGATGGCTTAACCCGACCTTAAACGACCCGTTCAGCCTGCGGCAGCGGCATGTCGGCATGCTCCAACCGTCCTCAAACGGCACCGACACGCGCAAGGAGCTGTCCCATGCCCATCATGCCCTGGATCCACGACGCGCTCTATGTCGGCGGCTTCGCCGGCCTCGCCCTCGTGGCGCGGCAGGCGCTCGTAGGGCGCGATCTCAGGCTGTCCGGCCTGCCGGGTCTCGAACACCTGCGCCGGCCTTTCAGGCTCGGCACCATGACCGGCGAGCGGCCCTCGTTCACCTCGGCACGGACCAGCGGTAACACCGCCTTCGACGAATGGCGCGACGGCGAGATCTGCCGCATCGAGGCACAACGCCGAGATCTTGAAATCCGTCTCCATGATTTCGAAGACTTCGTCGACAAGCTGAAGCGCGCCACGGATCGCGCGACCTTCGAGCGCTTCACGGCGGAACATCCCACCGGGCCAGCGACCGCGTCCGACATAGCCCGAACCGCCGGCCAGCCAGATCACCGACCCGGTTAGCACCCGATACTGGCCCTGAGGCGGGACGGCGCGCAGGAGGTCTTCTGCCTCGTATGGCTTCTAGATCACTGGCGCGTCGGAAAAATCTTCAGAGATGCGGAAGCCTTGGCCGAAAGCGGTGGGGGAACCATAGGGGGCTCCCGGGGCGTAAACTGCCCCGGGTCGAACGCGTCAGGCCTTGCCTGTGACCTTATCGGCGACATGCTTGGCCCCGTCCTTGACGTCGCCTGTGGCCTTCTGGGCACCGCCTTTGAGTTCCTGCGCCTTGCCCTCGACCTTCAGCCTGTCGTTGTCGGTCGCGTTGCCGATGCCCTGCTTCACGTTGCCGACGGCCTCGTTGGCCAGGCCCTTGATCTTGTCGGTGGTGCTGCTCATGGCGGTTCTCCTTCGCGACCAGGGCGGCCACGGGTACCGGGAGCGGCTCTCGCCCAGGCGTCGTTCCGCGTGGTCGGTCACGGTCACGGGAGGGTCGTGACGCGCGCCCGGCGGAAGCCCGAATCGACTCGAAGGGTAGCGCGTAGCGGGCGGCGCTACGCTTGACCGGCTACGAAAATGTGCTGGCCGCTGGCTTGAGCGATTTCCGTTTCGGAGACGCACACGAGAGCCATCTGGTGACTGGAATAGGCGCACAGCCGAACGTTAGCTTTCTGACAACATGGCTCGATCCGGTCGATCACCCACAGCGGACTAGAGATCCTCGATCCACTGGTGGAAGGGCTGCGCGGCGGGCGCGGCGGCGGCACCAGCGCACTTCGAGGAGTTCGGTCACCAAGTCGACGCCCCTCGAACATTGGTTTCCACGCTCAGATTGAGGTCACGGGCCCGGGCCTGAGCGGCCTTCGGGCTACGGCCCTCAAGGTCTGCGGATTAGGTGGCATGTCGATGGACCTCGGCATCCGCGAGTCCGAAGCGAATGGGAAACCTGCGCGACTGGGGCTAAGCGAGCGTTGCCGCTGATACAAATCAGAAATCTTTCAAGAAGGAGAATGATATCCGCCGCATTCTCGCAGAAACCCGTGAATATCACTTGACTATCGTTCGCATTTGCCCCGTTCGTGGCGCAGCTATCGAGGAGTTGCAAATGGACGAGAGTCCCACAATTTTTGCTTCGGAACAGACCGACTTTATTGAACTGACCACCGAGATCGTTGCGGCCTATGTGTCGAAGAATTCGGTGCGACCGGGCGACCTTCCGCCTCTCCTGGCCGAGGTCCATGGGGCTCTTTCCGGGCTCAAGGGTGCCGCTGCTTCCGCCGAGTCAAAGGTAGAGAAGGCGACCCCCTCGCAGATCCGGAAATCCATCACACCCGACGCGCTGATCAGCTTCATCGACGGCAAGCCGTACAAGACCCTCAAGCGGCACCTGACCGGCGCCGGCCTGACGTTCGAGGAGTACCGGGAGCGCTTCGGCCTACCGCGGGACTACCCGACCACGGCGGCCAACTACTCAGCCATGCGTGCCGAGTTCGCTCGCAACGCGGGGCTGGGGACACAGCGCCGGAACGCAGCCCCGAAGGCTGCTGCCGCCGACGAGACGGTTGCGGAGGCGCCCAAGGCCTGGGGCCGGAAGAAGGTGGTCGAGCCTACCGCGGCACCGGCCGAGAAGCCTGCCCACACTCGTAAATCGAAGAAGGCCGCTGCAGCCGCGTAGCCAACCCGGTAACTCGCTGGCTATTCGTTCGTGGCCATCGTGCTACAGTCCGGCTCAGGCGCCCGTCTCAACCGCTGACGCCGAACCAGAGGTCCCGCGTTGACACTACGGCCTCTGGTGAGAAGCCCGCCCGGTTCACCGGCGCGGGCTTTTCGCGATGCCGCGGCACTCAGCTCACCGCGTTGGGCTGATTACCTACGAAGGGACCGATCCCGGCTGCCTCCACTGTCGCGAGGAAGGCGGCATGGGCATCCGCATCCGATTCGAATGTGCCCTGCCAGCGGGAACAGCCGGAGAAGTGCACCACCTCCATCCGCCATCGATCCTGCGTGCCGGCAAGGCGGTAGATCTCGACCTCGACCTCGTGTCCGTCGCGCGTGAAGAAGCCCGATAGCGGGGAATGCTCGAAGTCGTTTTCTTCGTCATCCATAATTGCCGTCTCGAATTGCTACGCTATGCACAGCCGAACGGATCACCAGAACCAGATCAGTCGGGCCGCCTGCATATAGATCGGCACCCAGATGGCGATCGCAGCGACGACTGAGGCGATGACCAGCGGCAGCGGAGGGCGATTTGTCGCTCTACCCTGAAAGCCCGTAGGAGCGATCGCTTCAGTCACTTCAGTGATCCCAAATCAAAATCCGTGGCGGCTCAGGCCAGCAGCAAACGTAATGGCGCATCAATCAGAGCAGAAGGCGGCAGCTGCATTCGCAATGCGCATTTCTGATATGTCGTGAACAGAGAATTTGACGAATATCCCTATCGCTCAGATATTTACAATCTTCAATTTTGCGCCATGAATCTAAATTCTGCCAACCGCCGATCACGTCTCCGTGACTCGGCGTCGGCTTGAAGATTTGGGTGAGAATGACCGAAAGGCACGCGTCCTCACCATCAGGGAAAACCGCATGCCGCGCTACTTCTTCAAAATCGGCAGCAGTGTCGAAAACGAAGAAGACGGGGGTGTCGAACTTCCTGACCGAGACGCCCTGCGCGTGATGATTCGCCGGACGTTAACCGCGATGCTCCGTGACGAGGCGGATAACTGTGGGGTCAACGCGTTGACTGCCAAGGTCTACGATGAGGACCGACGACTGGTTATGCGAGCACAGGTCAGCCTCACCGTCGTCGAGCTGTAGTATCGCATCGGGCTCACATGCTGGTGAGATCGGACGCCTCCACGCCCCGCGAGCAAGTCGTGGCATGGCCGAGCGGATGAGACGCGGTCAGCCTCGCGCAGCTCGCCAGCCCGCGGCCTTCGCCTCGTCCTCGCTGCAGAACATGCGCTCGCCGGAGCTCGTGGCGATGACGGTCCGGTCGTAGTCCCGCGTCCCGGGCAGGTGGTAGATCTTGTCGCCCTTACGCGAGATGTTGCCCTTGATCGCACAGGCGGCCTGTAAGGGCGCCGGAGCGACCGCCGGTGGCTTCTCCATCTCCGGCCGGGTCTCGATGCCGCTGGCGCGCTTGGCGCGCCTCCAGTCTGATGGCGGATCAAAGGTGCCAGCCCAGAGCCCGCGCTTCAGCGCCCTCGCGGTGGTCTCGGCCCCGACGTAGTCGCGGGAGTAGCGCTGGTAGGCCGTGGCATAGCCCTGGCTCACCATCCAGGCGTTTAGGTCCTCGTCGCCCTTCCGACACACCGCAACGGTGCGGCCGTACCGGTCGGTATCGCGCGGCTCGCACGAGATGTTCGCCTCTCCGATCCGGTCCGCCAGAGCGAGCGCCGCCACCTGCCCGCAGCGGTAGGACTTCCCGGCAGCGTCCTGGCAGAGCTGCGCGCTCTCGGGCGCGTCGATGCCGTGCAGCCGGATGCGGGTCCCACGGATCACGACGGTGTCTCCGTCGGTGACGGAGGCACGGCCCACGATTGGCTCGGCGGCCAGGGCAGGGCCGGTGAGGATCAGAAGGGCGGCGAGGGAGTGGCGCATCTGCGAGCGATAGCGCATCTCTGCCTGTGGGGAAGCCCGTCTAAGAGGTCGCGCGGCGCGGCGACACGCAGGCTCGCTAGCGGACTAATCGGCTGCCCAGCAAACCTCACGCTCGCCGAGATCCTTGACCGCACCTCGTTGGAACGAACTGCCGGTCCACACGATCTCCTCGAACTTGCAGCGGTCCTCCGCGATATAGCGAGCGGCAATCAGCCGGCTGTTGACCTGGTATTTCATGTCGAGCGAGAGCTGATCCTCGCCCCCAAGCGGTGAGTCGAACACCCTTCCTGTTTGAACATCGACCACAGGCACGAACACGCATCCGGCCCCGCAGCCGATAGGCACAAGGGTGAGGTGGCCTGCGAAGTTCGGACCGGCCTTGGCACCGGCCAGGATGCGGGTGCGATATGAGGCGTGCTGGCGGTCACGGCCTCGAAAATCCGGAAGGCCGATGGGTCCGCGGTATGGAGCGACCGCATAGGCGGCGAAGTCCGGCGCCTTCGGCTGGGTCGCCACGGTAGGTGCACTGGGTGAACCGCACCCCGTTTTGACCGGACAGGCGGCATAGCTCACGAAGGCATAGGCGTTGGCCTATGGGTAAGGCTATGTCATCCGATCCGACCGCCCC